>JBAWXE010000005.1:0-65619 GCA_037144255.1 Bacteroidota bacterium
TAATAATGTATCTCATTCTATTATTCTTCTTTAGGTATTCTATAAAATAAAACCTGATAATAGTATCATCAGGCTTTGGGAAAACTATTTTTCGTACTTCTTTAAATTCACCCAACTACCTCCATTATGTACTTCTTGAAATCCGCTAGATAGAAGCATAGACTTTGCTGATCCGCTTCTCATACCTGATGCACAACAAGTAATGATCGGTTTGTCCTTCTTCAGTTTCCCCATCTGAGATGACAGATCGTTCAACGGAAAATTCAATGAGCCTTTTACATGTCCGCCTGCGTATTCACCGGCTGTTCTTACATCTATGATAATACCACCTCTTGCCATAACATCTGCAAGGTCCGCCTTTGGGCCAATGCCCAATAATTTCTTTATTGTTTGTAACATGTTCTATCTAGTTGTTGTTTGAATAATAGTTTACCTCTGTCCATGCACCTCCGTTGTAACTTGTAATACCATTCTGAATAAGGTAAGCAGTGGCATTCATACTCCTCATGCCTGATGCACAGCAGAGCACTATATTCTTCATTGCTTTAAGTTCATCTAAACGGCGAGGTATCTCATCCAATGGAATATTGATACTGCCGGCCACATGACCACCCATAAATTCCCCCGGTGTTCTTACATCTACTACTGTAGTATCCGGTAACTGAAGTAGTTCTGAGATCTTGTTCATTGTGTTATTAATTTGATTTTTGTTTACCAATGTGTATTGTGATATTTACAATAACACAAAGGTGACAATATAGAGAGGAACGGTTGGGAACATTTGTTGGATATAGAACAATATGAGGACTTTACACCAACTATTCAGGTTAAAAATACAAAAAAGAGTAATTAATTATCATTCCAAAGAGAATATACTATTACTATAGGTAAAGCTGGTAGCACAATAGTATTTAAGAACGATTTGTTATTAATACGGTATGAACTATACTGTTGGTTTTGTGAGGAAGGAGCAATTTGTTCTCTTTCAGGTATTTGGTACTCGTATTTCTCTTTATCGAATTCTTAGTTAGAGTGGATAACTAAATGATAGTACCTTGGAATGGAAATAAGAAAAGGGATGATTAACTATTTCATGGTGGAATAGTTTAGTGAATACAAACATAAAATCGATAAGTTTCTTTACCAACAAAACAGAATCGATTAATATATCAATAACATGTGTTGCGTCTTTGTTAACAAATATCGTGGAGTGTTTAGGCGGTTTAAGATGAATAGGAGCATATACATACCAACTGTTTTTAGTATATTTATATATCACCCAGCTATCTAAGAATTTTGAATAGAATATCCATAGGAAAATATATCGTCCCGTTGGTTTTTAGTTTGTGTTGTGCTTGTAAAGCCATGCCTATCAAAAAAGCCAAACAAGCGAGTGGCACTATTACAGCTGCCAATCCAATGTCCTGCAGGATAAAAGGAAAGATAGTCAATATCATCTCACAAAGGGATGAGGATACATCGAGCCCCTGTTATAAATATGATTGCTGTGCTAAAGTATATGTTTTATCATCTTCGGGTTGTGGTTCAGGAGTTACAGCCCCCTTACGCCAAGGCGATACAGCTACGATCATATTTGCATATACACTACACAGTACTGAGCAGCACTTTCCGAATATGAAAAATGGGTATTCAGGACTTAAGATGGGAGATGTATTTATAGCCAATGTGGAGCAACGGTTGTCTGCAACTATTGATAGGCAATATCTTATTTATGGTTATGAACGCAAATGATTTTTTTATTATAGCTTTATAGTACTATTCATTATATCTAAAATGTAATTGTTGTGAATAAATTATACCTACCGGTTGTGGTCTTTGCCTGTATTGCAGGTAGCTGCATGGCAATATTGTCGAACAAATCATTACAAGGAAGCCATAAATATCTTGGTGCGGCTGTCACTATAGGCGGAGAAGATGAAGCGAATGCGCGCTACAATTACGAATTAATGCAATTACGCGACCCTGCAACGGGAAGAATACCGGACCATATCAGAGAAAAGGAATTGGCATTTGCAGCGACATTGCCTAATGATGGTGGTGCTACACTTAGTTATTTAGGTAAAACAACCTCTGTGAGCTGGCAAGCAAGAGGACCATGGAATGTAGGTGGCAGAACACGTGCATTAGCAGTAGATGTGAGCAACGAGAATAATTTGATAGCGGGTTCTTGTTCGGGAGGTATGTGGCGCTCCACAGATCAGGGGCAAAGCTGGGTAACCACAACACCCCTTACAACCTACCAAAGTGTTTCATGTGTGGCACAAGACACCCGTGCAGGACATACCAATGTATGGTATTATGGAACAGGTGAAGGCTATGGAACATCTGCTAGTGCTACAGGGGCTTTTTATCTGGGTAATGGTATTTATAAATCTATAGACGGAGGTGCAACATGGACTATTCTTTCTGCAACTACATCTGCCAACCTAGTTGGATTTGATAAATGGGGAGATATTGTATGGAATGTGGTTGCCAACCCAGCAATCACAACACAGGATGTAGTTTATGCAGCTGCATATGGAGGTATCTATAAAAGTTTGGATGGTGGTACAACATGGACATTGATGATAGGAACTTCTATTTCAGCATTGTCAGTATCTTATTTTACTGATGTAGCAGTATCTCAGACAGGTGTTATTTACGTATCGCTGAGTAGCGATGGTTCTACAAAAGGTTTATACAGATCTACAGATGGAATTACATTTGCCAATATCACACCGGCCGGATTCCCAACTACCTACAACAGAGTGAAGATTGGGATCAGCCCATCTGATGAAAACCAAGTTTATTTTTTAGGAAATACACCCGGATTTGGGACACCTGATACCAACTTTTTAGGAGATGTAGAATGGAACAGTATGTGGAAATACAAATACTTATCGGGAGATGGTACGGGAGCAGGTGGCAACTGGAGAAATCTATCAGTCAATCTGCCTTCTGGTGGTGGATTGTTTGATAAATTCACTTGTCAGGGTTCTTATGATCTGGTAGTGAAAGTAAAACCTAATGATACGAATACAGTATTTATTGGTGGTACCAATCTATATCGTTCTACTACTGGATTCTCAGATTCAACACATACTACCTTCATTGGAGGCTATAAACAAGGAGCTACATTACCTATAGTAGATATGTATATCAATCACCACCCCGATCAGCATGAACTAGTTTTCTTGCCTAGCAATCCTAATAAAATGATCTCAACTAACGATGGAGGGATATTCAAGACAAATGATAATACTGCATCTACAGTAGCTTGGACATCGCTGAACAATGGTTATCTAACTACTATGTTCTATGCATGTGCTATAGACCATGCTACTACTAGTAATATCATAATAGGTGGTGCGCAAGACAATGGAAGCTGGTATACTAATTCTACAAACCTTACAACACCATGGGTAACACCGAGAGGAGGTGATGGGGCTTTTTGTGCCATAGCTGATAATCAGGCCGCTTACTATTTCAGCATACAGAATGGGAAGATGATGAAGGCGAAACTAAGTGCCGCAGGTGCAGTGGATAGTTTTGCACGTATAGATCCTATTGGTGGAGCAGGTTATTTATTTGTAAATCCATATACGCTGGACCCTAACAATAGTAATATTATGTATTTGGCAGGAGGAAAATATTTATGGAGAAATAATGACTTGTCGGGTATACCCTATGCCAGCAACTGGGATTCTATATCTACCAACTGGGTAAAATTCCCCGATTCTGTAGCAACAGCCGGAGCTGTGATAACTGCTATAGCTGTGTCGAAGACGCCTGCCAACAGAGTATACTTCGGCACATCATCTCAGAAAGTATACAGAATAGACAATGCTAATTCAGGAACGCCAACACCCGTTAATATTACATCTACTACCGGAGGGGCAAACTTCCCGGCTCAGGCGAATGTGAGCTGTATAGCTGTAGATCCAACTAATGCAGATCATGTCATGGTTGTTTTCTCTAACTATAGTGTATATAGTATTTTTTACTCGGCAGATGGGGGAACCACCTGGGCAAAAGCAGGTGGTAATTTGGAAACTAATGCATCAGGTACAGGTAATGGCCCATCATGTAGATGGGCAAGCATCATTCCGGTAAGCAATGGTACTGTATACCTAGTTGGTACCAGTGTAGGGCTGTTTGCAACAAGGCATTTAAGCGGCACCTCTACAGTATGGGTGCAACAAGGCACAGAAAGTATGGGAAGCTCAGTAGTGAATATGATGGATTATCGATCGAATGATGGACTAGTTGTAGCTGCAACACATTCTCATGGGATATTTTCTACTCACATAACGGATACCTTGGATGTAAGAGGCGATGGAGATACTCTTATTGTAACAGGAGTTACGAAGCAGCTTTCTACCAATTTTGATGTTCATCTTGCTATTTTCCCTAATCCATTTACGACACAGGCTACAGTGAGATTTGATCTGAATAAAGAAAGCAATGTGAGTATACAATTATTGGATGAGATGGGTAAACAGGTAATGAGTATAGCCAATGAGCATATGTACCCGGGAGAGAAAAGTTATAAGGTCAATAGTGGGAACCTCCCAGCCGGTGTATATTATTGCACATTGACATTAGGGACAATGCATGAAACTAAAAGGCTGGTGCTAGTGCGATGATACATACATTGATGCTATGTTGGCTACAGTTGAAAAAAGAATGACTTGCATACTATATGAACGCAATAGGTATGTTATTTCCAATATAGACTATATCAATTATTTTAAGTAGTAATTTTTCTCGTCCTTTAATCATACTATATGGACAAGATATATGCTAAGGACCGCAATGAATGGAGGGCCTGGCTAAAGAAAAATCATAAAAAACATACTGAGATCTATCTGGTATATTATAAACTATCTGTGAGGAAGGCTAGTATCAACTACGATCACTCTGTAGACGAGGCCTTGTGTTTTGGCTGGATAGATGGTATACGGAAGAGTGTAGATGAAGAGAGTTATATGATACGGTTCACACCGCGCAAGCCTAAAAGTATATGGTCGCTTATCAATAAGAATAAAGTAGAACGATTAATAACAGAAGGCAAAATGATGCCTGCAGGAATGGAATTGGTAGAACATGCTAAAAAGAATGGCCAATGGGATATAGCATACAGCCTGAAAGCAGATAGACCAATTCCTGATGACATGAGCAAAGCGTTGAAAAAGAATAAAAAGGCATTAGCGTTTTTTGACTCATTGAGTAATACCAATAAACATTCTTTTATAGCACATGTGGAAATGGTAAAAAAGCCTGAAGCAAGAGCAGAACGAGTGCATCTAGTAGTGTGGCTATTAGAACAAAATATCAAACCTTATATTGGACAGAAAAGATCAGTTACCATTTATCAAAAAGGCCCATCGAAGTAAACGGGAATCATATTCATGTTACTTGTTATAATGTTGGGTGAGCTAATGCTAATAAAATGTGAATTTTTATATAATCAATGCGTAAATACAACCATTGAGAAACAAAGAACATACTGTATCTTCGCCTTTTAGCGTTTTATATCAAACGTCATATTGCATCATTCATGCGCTTACGCCATTTAATCATATTACTGTTTGTAACTATTGTGCCCATGCAATCGGCTTTGGCACAGCGTCACCCTATGAATATGGCCGACCATGATGAGAAGATGTACTATTTCGGTATCAGTTTTGGTCTTAATTATTCTACCTACCGCATACAATACAGTAATTCTTTTGCTACTACAGATACTTTCAAACGTATACAACCTAGATGGAGCCCGGGGTTCAATTTGGGCTTGATGGGCAATTTAAGGTTGAATAAATATTTCGACTTGCGATTTGTGCCTTCATTGTCATTTGCCGAGAAGAAATTGGATTTCAATGCTCCTTTGAGTGATAGTATGGAATCGCGTTCTATTGAGTCCGTATATATGCACTTGCCGTTGCAGATCAAATTCAAAAGCGACCGTATTGGGAATTTTCGTTTCTATACTATGGGTGGAGTGAAGCTGGACTATGATATGGCATCTAATGCAAGGTCTCGTAGAGGAGATGAATTTCTGAAAGTAACTCCTGTAGATTATGGATATGAATTGGGTATAGGACTTGAATTCTTCAATTCAAATTTTATATTCTCTCCTGAAATAAAATTGAGCCAAGGACTCGGAAATCAGTTATACCGAGATGTAGGTTTGCCACTTACCAATGCTATCGATCAATTGCATACCCGTATGATCGTTATTTCAATTCACCTGGAAGGGTAATCAATAAGTAATTGTTGTATTGAATCTCACACGCTCTCGACCCTTAGTAATAGCATGCCAGTTGCCATTGTAATGAATAACTGAAGGAAGGAGCTTGCCATTCACATTACGTAGCCGTACTTTCATAGTTACATCAAAATCGAAGAATAGCGTATGGTATGATAAGGAGTAATTGCGGGCTACAATAGCATAGTCGCTCTTGCGAAACCATGTTGAGAGTTCGTTATATACCACATCGTGCGCATATTCTTTTTTAGGGAAAGCCTGAAATAAATAACAGTCCTCGTCATCAAAACCTACGGACAGCAATTTGAAATCGTACATTTTTGCAACATCGGGCTCAAATAAAGCTGCTTTATTACCTATAAAGGGTACGCCTTCTATCTTACTACCCGGGTTGAAAATGAGTTGTTTCAATTCGCATTTGTGTTTTTCCATAACTCCTTCGCCCTTTGCATAGAGATTGCCTGCTACTATGTCATCTTCGTTGCAAACAGGTTCTTTGGTGAAAAACAAGTAAGCATACAATTCGGCGGTATAGTATCTGTAATCACCATTCCTTTTATAAAAGTGTGGACTTGTCTTTTCGCTTAACACTTTCATAGAGCGGCAATTACCACTTCTTGTTTGTTGGGTAATGCTAAATAGGGAATCATCTATTTTCCCATCATCGTCCAGTACTTTAATATCATTGTTGGATGTATAGGATACCAAGTGCAGAGAGCGGAAAGCTTTATAAAAAGTAGTATCAGATTTTACGCGGCGTATGAATTCGCCTACATCCCAACCATCGTGAGCTGCCTTTACTACTACCTCGTCCATCTGTATAGGAAACTGGAATATACTACTATCAGTCACCTGAGCTACACTATGTGAGCCGGTAAATATGATGAATAATATGGCAACTACAATTTGTTTCATATTCCTCTATTATCCTAATAATGCCTCAGCTATCAATATATCCTCTTGCGTGGTGATCTTGATGTTACGTTTTTCTCCTTCAATCAGGTGTACTTTATGCCCTGAGGCTTCAGCTACCGTTGCCTCGTCCGTAAATGCCTCACTGTACTCTTGCTTGAATGCCTCTAATAATATGGACGATTGAAAAGTTTGTGGGGTTTGTATGATCCTCATTTGTGAGCGATCAATTGCCCGGCTTCCTTCCTGGGTAAGTAAACGCATACTGTCTGCAACATTGATTGCAGGTATGGCACTCCCTTTTGATACTGCCTGAACATAGCAACGCTGGATAAGATCAGTACTTATAAGAGGTCTTACCCCATCATGTACAAAAACGATGCTATTAACAGGTACTGCATTCAGTCCGTTCTGAACACTATGGTAGCGGGTAGCACCACCTGATACTATGGTCATATCCAGTCGTGATGGGAATTCTTGCAATACCATTTGGGCGTAGCTTACCTGATCTGCCGGTAATACCAATATCAGATGTATATCCGGGTAGGCATCTACAAATGCTTTGACAGTATAATAGAGGATTGGTTTACCCAACAGAGGTAAAAATTGTTTAGGAATGGCTGTTCCCATACGTACCCCTTTGCCACCTGCCACCAAAACAACGTATTTCTCCATATGATATAATAAATATCGTAATTTTAAGATGAATAATGCCTGACATCATCCAGACTGAAACAAAAAAACACTTTTCTAATGGCACTTCAAAGGAAACTGCTACTGATATTCGCCAACTTTTGGTGTTTTTTACTGATATCTGTACCAGATATCAACGCACAATTGGTGTATTCTGTACAATATAAAAGTGAAGCCGATGTGAAAGTATATGTAGCTAAATACAAAAGTGAGGCCGATCTGGTGGTATGGAAGGCCAAATATAAAAGCGAAGTAGATGGTAATAAGGGAGTATGGTTCTTTACAGAGTATAAGAGTGAAGCACAAAAGAATATATACTTTGTACAATATAAAAGTGAGGCCGACCTAGTTATCTACTTTGCAGAATACAAAAGTGAAGCAACTTGGGAAAATAAAAAGAAACAACAGCTAATGTATTGACACACCAGTTTTATAATCACTCCATGAGAGCCATTTACGGATTTATATTTTTCCCACTCTATATTGCTTGGATTCTATACCGAGGCATTGTTAAGAAAGACCTGAAACAACATAAAGGAGACTTTTACAATCTCACGCTGTTTGCCGTAGTTTGGATTGTCATCTACTACTTTGTCTTTTTTAGATGATCAAATCAATGCACATCATGCATCAGCTTGCGCACCAGTGGTGAAATAGCAATAAGTACAATTCCTGCTACCAATGCATAAATAGCCAGTTCTTTGTAGCCCTGAGTATAAGAGAGCATTTTTTCGGTCAATGATGCTTTCTCATTTACAGTGCTCATGCCTGCGCCCAATAACCCAGCTGCATATTGCCCATAAGCACTAGCCAAAAACCATAAACCCATCATGACACCATGTAGTGGTTTAGGTGAGAGTTTGGTCATAATAGACAGACCGATAGGAGATAGGCACAATTCACCAACAGTTATAACCAGATATGCCAGCGTGAAAACGTTCAGAGAGGTAACACCATTAGCATCCGCAAAGAAACGCGTGCTATAGAATACATAAAATGCCAGACTAAGGAATAGGAATCCAAGTCCAAATTTCACTACTGTATTAGGTTCTATTTTACGTTTGCTGAGCCATAGCCATAACAAACCTATCAGAGGGCTGAAAAGGATGACAAAGAAAGAGTTGGATGAATTATTGATAACATTTGGGTCGAAAGGAATGCCTGCTACTTTATTGGTGAGATTATGTTCTGCAAAAATATTCAGTGATCCACCGCTTTGCTCAAAGAAAGCCCAGAAGAAAATAGAGAAGATGATAAATATCAAAGCAGCTACGAGTTTCTGTCTTTCTATTTTATTATACTTGAACATCTCGTATATAATATAGATAATAGTAAGTGGGCCAACAATATACATGAACATATCGGTATAATCTGAGTTAGAGACTAGTAGCAATATCAAAGGGATAACCAACAGCGAACCTACGTATACCATGATATCGTAAGTACGGATCTTAGTAACAGAGAATTTCCCCAGTAGTGGAGATAAGCCAATAGGGCCAAGAGTTCGCTTTGTGAAAATGAATATCAAGAGGCTTAAGGTCATTACAAAGCCTGCCAATGAGAATGCCACATTCCATGAATAATGTTTGCCCAGCCATACACATAAGGCGCCACCTAGTAATGCTCCAATATTAATACCTGAATAGAATAGTCCGAAGCCTGCATCTCTTCGTGAGTCGCCTTTGGCATAGAGACCACCTACCATGGTAGATATATTGGGTTTGAAAAAACCGGTACCTACAATAGTAAAGCTAATGCCCATATAAAAGAGATCGTGCGGAGAGAGTGCCAATGTAAAACTACCTATGATCATCAGGAAGCCTCCCCAGAAAATTGACTTTCTAAATCCAAGTATCTTATCGGCAAAGAGCCCCCCCACAAAAGCCAGCGTATATACAAAAGCCTGAGTAGCACCATATTGCAGATTGGCTGCTTTTTCACTGAGACCTAAACCAACAGCTTTATCTATCATAAAGATAGTAAGCATGCCACGCATACCGTAGAAAGAGAAACGCTCCCACATCTCAGACAGGAAGAGGTACCATAATTGCTTAGGATATTTCCCTTTGAAGTCTTGTATCTGTTCCAGCGTCAACTCAGTAGCAGTTCCTTCAGCAGTAGTCATGTTGTAGCTTTTTATTGAAATGATCGGTTCAAAGTACCAATTTAATATTTATTTGTTTCTCACCCCCTTTTCTCACCCATAAAAAAAACGGCAGGGATAGTATCCCCTGCCGTTTCGTTTATGATATTTTGATATGATTATCTTACTCCGTGCATCATTTTCTTCAATCTTCCAGAAAGCAAGAATAATAACACAGAAGCAACACCAGATAGAACCACAAATACCATAAAAAATTCGTATAAATTATGGATTGTGAATCCTACAAAATGAGGGTTTTCAATACTAATCTTAGCGCTATGCATGAAATTCAACTGTTCAGGATTTAATGTTATCTTCTTGTCTAAGACAGCTTGTAGGTCAATTCCATGTTTGTTTGCTTCAATGAATTTATCTGTTGTGTTTGGGATAAGGGCACCTAATGTACCTGCCAGTGCATAACCTGCAGCATTAGATAGAAAGAATACGCCAAATAGGAGCGAAGAAAAACGTTGAGGCGATAATTTCGCAACAAGAGATAATCCTATAGGGGAAAGACATAATTCGCCAAGTGTGTGTAATAAATACAAAATAATCAACCATCCCACTCCCATTTTTTCAGACATGCCAAGAGACCTTACTCTCATTGCTATGATAAAATAGCCTGTTGCAAGTAGTAATAAACCGATTGATTGTTTCACAGGTGAAATTGGTTCTCTACCTTTTTTAGCTAATTGTACCCACATCCAACTAAAAGGGAAGGCGAAAATTACAATAAATATTGCATTAAAATTTTGAACAAGGCTTGGTGGCATTTCCCAGCCTAGAATATGAGTGTCTGTTTGTTGGTCAGCTATAAATGTTAAAGATGAACCAGCCTGTTCAAAACAAGCCCAGAAAAATATCACAAAGAAGCCAACGATATATATTACAAGTATGCGTTGGGTTTCAATTTTTGTTAATGATTTATCTGAAAGAATAAATACGGCTAAACTGATTCCAGATGCATATATAAATGGATATACAAAAGTCTTGATAGGAGATGTTGCAAGTGCACTGAAATATGCACCTATGCCTGATGCCCCATTAGCTATTGGCATTGTTATAGGATCCCACGTAATGTATTGAAATAGGAAGTACAGCACAGCAAGTAGGCTGCAAAGTATTATTACAGATTTTCCAGTAAACTTTGCAGCAACTTCTCCATCAGTAGTAGAAGCATTTTTATTCGGACGACCACCTATTGGCTTTCCTTCAGGAGTTACTATATATTTATTTTTAAGGAAGAAGAATATTATTGTTGCCAATAACATGGCACATCCAGCAGCCATAAAGCCCCATTTGAATGCTTCTATAACACGTACTCCATTATGTTTAACATCGCCAACTGTTGAACAAATATAATTACCTAAAAATGCACCAAGATTAATACCCATATAGAATATGGTGAAAGCTGAATCGAGTCTATTATCACCTTTAGGATAAAGGCTTCCTACCATGGAAGATATGTTGGGTTTGAAGAAACCATTTCCAAGTATAATTACACCAAGTGCTACCCACATAGTTGTTTGTGCAAATGACAAGTCAGCTTTGTATTGTGATGCGCTCATGAATAGGAGGAATTGTCCAAGGGCCATTGTAAGCCCTCCTAGCATAATACAGTTTCTATTACCTAAAAATTTATCAGAAATAAATCCACCAAGCATTGGAGTTAGATAACATAGACCCAAAAAGCCTCCATATATTAGAGAGCTTTGATCCTCTTTGAAAGCTAATGCATTAACTAAAAATAATGTCAATATGGCTCGCATACCATAAAAATTGAAACGCTCCCACATTTCAGTCGTAAAAAGAACAGCAAGCCCTTTCGGGTGTCCTTTTTTCGCAGGGGTCTCTTCTATACCAATAGGCATATCTAATGTGGTGCCTGTTTCCTGACTTTTTTGATTATCCATGTTTTAAATATGTATTTAAGAACTCCAAAATAAATAAAATTATTAGCGTTACACCTTCATTTTTTTAGTTTTTTTGTGCTCGAATAGCATTTGATCATGAAAAATATACTCCTTTTAGGTTCCGGTGGCCGCGAATGTGCTTTATCGTGGAAATTTCGTCAAAGCCCCCTTTGCAAAGAGCTGTGTATAGCTCCCGGTAATGCCGGAACATCCGCATATGGTACTAATCTGAACCTGAATATCACAGATTTTGCTACTATTAAACAGGAATGTCTGAACAGGAAGATAGATATCCTATTTCCGGGTGGAGAAGATACGCTGGTATTGGGTATATATGATTTCTTTAAAAATGATCCCCAATTACAACATATTATTGTAGCAGGCCCTTCTCAGGTAGCTGCTCAAATGGAAGGTAGTAAGGCTTTTGCCAAACAGTTCATGGATAGAAATGGCATACCTACAGCTGCATATCGCGAATTCAATGAAGCTAGTTTCGAAGAAGGTATCACTTACCTGAAACAACATACTTTACCCATTGTTCTGAAAGCAGATGGACTGGCAGCAGGCAAGGGGGTTGTAATAGCACAAAGTGTAGAGGAAGCTGTGGAGGCATTTACTATGATGATCAAGGAAGCGCAGTTTGGAGATGCAGGTAAAAAAGTTGTAATAGAAGCTTTCTTAGAGGGAATTGAACTGTCAGTTTTTGCAATGACCGATGGAACGCATTATGTTTTGTTTCCCGAGGCCAAAGATTACAAACGTATAGGGGTAGGTGATTCCGGGCCTAATACAGGTGGTATGGGTGCTATATCGCCTGTGCCATTTGCTGATGCGGCATTTATGCAAAAAGTGATTCAGCAAGTAGTTGAGCCTACTGTTAATGGCCTGAAAGTAGAAAATATAACCTACCAGGGTTTTATATTCTTTGGTCTGATAAAAGTAAATGGCGATCCATTCGTTATAGAATATAATTGCCGTTTGGGCGATCCGGAAACGGAAGTAGTAATGCCTCGTTTAGAAAATGATCTGGTAGAACTGATCCTCAAAATGAATGAGAATAAGCTACATGAAGTAAGCATCAAACATAGCCCCAAAGCAGCTTGTACAGTAATGTTGGTGTCTGAAGGATATCCCGGTTCTTACCTTAAAGGAAGACTGATGAGTGGTTTTGATAAGGTACAGGATAGTCTATTATTTCATGCAGGGACTACTAAAAATAATGCAGATATTGTTACAAATGGCGGACGCGTGTTAGCTGTTACTTCTTATGGTAATAATATACAGGATGCATTAGCTACATCATATCGAAATGCAGCACTCATTACCTATGGTGGTAAATATTACAGAACTGATATAGGTTATGAATTTACGTAAATTATTTAGGATGGCTCAATGACTGGTATGCCTTGCCCAGATAATCTATTATATCTCCGGCTATCATAGCTTCCTCAGAGAGTACTGTAGCCGCAATATCTCCTGCTAGTCCGTGCAGGTATACGCCCATTATAGCTGCTTCATGCGATTTGTATCCTTGTGCCATCATGCCAGTGATAATGCCGGTTAGTACATCACCCGAGCCTCCTGTAGCCATTCCGGCATTGCCGGTCATGTTATACCAACATTCACCCTCCGGTGTAGCTACTACAGTATGATGTCCTTTTAATACTATATATACATTATAGCGCATGGCTTGTGTACGTGCATTTTCCAATTGCAACATACCATCAGGACTTTCGCCAAATAGTCGTGTGAATTCTTTTGGGTGTGGGGTAAGTATAGATTCTGCAGGTATTTTACCCAGCAGATCATGATGTGCCGATAGCATATTCAATGCATCTGCATCTATCACTAGTGGCGTTTTACAAACGTCTATAAAATGTGTAAGTGCCTTAGCTGTAGTCTCGTTGGTATCCATACCGGGTCCTATCCCTATTGCCTGTACCTCTGCCCAATCATTGATCTCTGTAAGGTGTACTGTGCCATTAACTCTACATAGCGCCTCAGGCACTGCTGTTTGCAATATAGGATAACCACATTGTGGTATTAGTGCAGTTGTTAGTCCGGATCCGGATCTTAGTGCAGCTTTGGTAGCCAATACCATAGCTCCCATCTTACCATAACTCCCACCTACCAGCAATGCATTGCCATAAGTGCCTTTATGTGCAAATGGCTCACGCTTTCGATACATGGATAGTACTGTGGCTCTGTCAATAGTGCGGAAATGGGTATGAGTAGATGTGATAAAGGTTTCATCTAGCCCAATATCTAAGATGGATACTTCACCTACATAAGGTCCTGTCTCTGCATGTAGGAATGAACGTTTGTAGAACTGAAAACTAAGTGTATGGTTTGCTTTTACAATGGCAGTACCTTTTTCAGCAATATTATCTGCCGGCAATCCGCTAGGTATGTCTATGGCTATCTTTTTGTTAGGTAGATGGTTGATCTCATGGATGAAATCTGCTAGCCAATCTTGTGGAGCATGGCTGAGTCCGGTACCCAGTATGGCATCTATCACCACAATGTTAGCAGGGATATCAGTTATAAAGGTCCCCGGATTCAACATGCTGATAAGACTATTGTCTATCATTTGCAATCGCTCCAGGTTTACTTGACAATCATGAGATGGTTTATCACTTATTTGTAGCAAAAAAGATTTGACACCATAGCCTTCTCTGTGTAATAACCTAGTAATGGCCAGCCCGTCCCCTCCATTATTACCGGTACCACAAAGCACCACAAATAAGGTTTCTTTTGTATAATGCTCCATCAGCCAGGTCACACATTTGTTCGCTGCACGTTCCATCAGATCTATGGATGCAATATGTTTTGCATGTATAGTATATGCATCGCAAGCACGTATTTGGGAGGCGCTGAAGATTTTCATACTGCCAAATTAATCTAATCTTACGATACAGGGCAATGTCTAAAATCAGCTTATTGCGAAATATGTTATACCTGAGGAGAATGTCATATAAATGATTGGCTTATTTCTTTACTAGATGATTTAATATTCAAAATAAAAATAAATTATAAATGTATTGTTATAACAAGCTGTTGGCTACAATAGGGTAATTCCTATATTTGCACGTCTTATAAAGACATTGTAGTGTTTTGTCACTACGCTTTCTATTAAAAACACCTTATAGTATGCTCAAGCGCCTAGAACTTTTTATATTATTTATACTTTTTTCAGTATCTGTTTTTGCACAATCTCCACATGGTGTTATTAAGGGATTCGTGTATGATAAAAGTACAGGTGAACCTATGATATATACCACCGTATATCTTGCAGGCACCAATATTGGTGTACAGACAGATGTTAATGGTTACTTCTCTATTGCACAGATCACTCCGGGTACTTATAAACTGCAAACTACTTTTGTAGGTTACGATACTGCAACTATTAGTGTTACTGTGAAAGCAAATGATGTAATCAGTAAAAAATTATTTTTAAATCATCAGGATCAACAACTAAAGGGTGTAGAAATATCTGCCAAAAAAACAGAGAAAGCTACTCAGGTAAAAGCAGGTGTTACCACTATTACTCCTCGTGAAATGAAACTGATGCCTAGCGCTGGTGGCGAACCGGATATAGCTCAATACTTGCAGGTAATGCCCGGTGTAGTATTTACGGGTGATCAGGGTGGACAATTATATATACGTGGTGGTTCCCCAGTACAAACAGGTATCTTATTGGATGGGGTTACTATTTACAATCCTTTCCACTCAATAGGTCTGTATTCAGTTTTCGAAACAGATGCTATTCGTAGTGCTGATGTACTTACTGCTGGCTTTAATGCAGAATATGGTAATCGAACTTCTGCTATTGTAGATATACATACTAAAGATGGTAATAGAAATGAGATCTCCGGTAAAGTTTCTGCTTCTCCTATTATGGTACGTGCTATGCTGGAAGGCCCTATAGCTAAACCTAAAACAGAGGATGGTGGTAGCACTACATTCTTATTATCTATTAAGAATAGCTATTTGGATCAGACTTCAAAATCCTTGTATGGTAGCTTGGGCGAACCTTTCAAGAGCGGACTACCTTACAGTTTTACCGATATGTACGGCAAGATCACATTTAGTGGTGGTAATGGTAGCAAGCTCAATTTATTCGGATTCAAATTTGATGACGGTGCCAGAATATTGAACGATTCTAATCGTAGTTTATCTACTGCCGATCTACATTGGACTGCTACTGGCTTTGGTACAACATTCGTTGTAACACCCGGTAATTCAGCAACACTGATCAATGGTAAATTCGCTTATTCAAATTATAATATCGATTATAACGAAGCTACTAGCAATCCACGTAATAGCTCTATTGGTGGCTTTGAAGCAGGTATCAATTTTACCAACTTCTTAAAAGGTTATAGTGAATTGAAATATGGTTTGGAAGTAAGTGGTAATAATACAGCTCTGACTTATTATAATACTTCTCAAGTTTCCACAATCCTTACACGTGAAAATACAACCGCTAGTTTATTCTTTGTATTCCGTAAGAATTTTAGTGAGAAACTGGTATTGGAACCCAGTTTACGCGTACAGTACTATTCATCAATTTCCAAAATGTCTCCCGAACCGCGTATTGGCCTTAAATACAATCTTTCAGACAATATCCGTCTGAAAGCTGCTGCCGGCATGTATTCTCAGAATGTTATCAGTACTAAGAGCGATCGAGATATAGTGAACTTCTTTACCGGATTTATTTTAAGCCCCGATCAAAGTGTTAAGAATCTGAATGGTGATGTGATCAATTACAATCTTCAAACAGCATATCATTTGTTAGGTGGTATAGAAGTAGATATCAAGGAAGTAGAACTGAATTTGGAACCTTGGTACAAAAATTTCAATCAGAATATAGAATTGAACAGGAATAAACAATTACCGGGAGATGCAGATTTTTCTTCAGGCGACGGTGTTGCATATGGATTAGATCTTTCAGCTAAATACAGTCATCAAAGAGTATACCTTTGGGGCGTTGTATCTTATCAAAATGTTACTTACCGTACCATAGATGATGCCGGCAATATACAGTCATACCCTCCTCCTTTCGATCGTCGTTGGAATATCAACCTTCTTGGTTCATATGCTGCCGGTAAGAAAAAGGATTGGGAATTCTCTACACGTTTCAATATGGGGTCTCCTTTCCCATTCACTCAAACTCAGGGATTCTATGAAAATGTAGATCCTACTAAGAATGGTATTTCTACTAATAGTCTTCAAACAAATGGAAATGTGGGTATCCTTTATGCCAATGCTATAAATGGTGGTAGGCTATCTTATTATCACAGATTAGATATTTCCGTAAAGAAGAAATTCATTCTGAATAAGAAGAATAGTATAGAAGGTACATTCTCTATGACCAATGTATACAATAGAAATAATATCTTCTACGTTAATCGTATTGAGAATGTTCTAGTGTATCAATTGCCGGTATTCCCCAGCCTGAGTGCAGTCTGGAATTTTTAACACATTCATCTGAATGGAGCAACAAAAGAGAATCAATATATATCGTCTAACATTTTGTTTGGCTATAAGTATCGTGGTATGCAACGGACTTAAGGCTCAGGAACATACACCTCAATTAGCAGAGAACAGATCATTAATACTTACTGAAGAACAATATCAACAGGGTTACTACAAACTTGCTGCACAGTCAGCCCAACAATATTTGAATGACCATGTTGGTGTAATACCGGTAAAACTGTCTGAGGATATTGTAAAAGCCAAGTATTATTTAACTGTTGCTGATCTCAAATTGGATATCCCTTCTTCAGATCTAGAGGCTAGAAAATTCATTGCCGATACTCAGGACCCTGCTTACCATGATGATGTAGCGTTCAATCTTGCCCATTATTACTTCATTCATAATAAGTTGACAGAGGCAATTCCGTATTATGAAATGGCAGGGCTCAATAATGCAAGCAATCAACAAATAGCCGATGGGAAATTTGAACTGGCTTATTGCTATTTCAATGCTCATAAATTCGAAAAAGCCAACGCACTTTTTGCTACTATGAAAGAGGTACCGGGTAAATACTATTCTGCAGGTAATTATTATTTCGGTTTACTGTCTTATAATAACGGCGATTATCCCAACGCCCTTAAATGTTTCCAAAGAATAGCAGATGAAAAGCAATACCATAGTATAGTACCATACTATCTAGCAGAGATACATTATTTCTCCGGTGATAAGAAAAAGGCATTGGAAGAAGCTCAGAAGCTAATGTCTCATATGGATAAGATGTACTATGATAAGGAATTACATTTATTGGCTGCCCAATGTTTATTTGAAGAAGAACGATATAATGAAGCAATACCTTATTTTGAATACTACTACGAACATACAGATAAGATCAGGAAAGAAGAACTATACGAAATGGCATTTTCCTATTATCATGGGAATGACTGGGCTAATGCTATTGACAAATTCAAACCACTTAGTAATGAGCAAGACTCCTTAGGGCAAACTGCTATGTACTTATTAGGTGATTGTTATCTGAAAACAGATGATAAAAAGAGTGCTCGTAATGCTTTCAGTATTTGCGCTGAGATGCGTTTTAACCAAGGCCAGCGAGAATCCTCTTTGCTGCTCAATGCTAAATTATCCTACGAAATTGGTTTCAACGATGAAGCCATGCGGAATGTAGATACTTTATTGGCAGATTTCCCCCACTCTAAATATAGAAACGAAGCCAAGACATTATTGTCAGATCTTTTGATCAAAACAAACAATTATTCGCAAGCATATAATACTATCAAGGACATCAAGAACCCTGATGAGAACTATTGGTCTGTGTACCAAAAAGTAACATACGGATATGCAATACAACAAATGCAATCAGTTGCTCTATTGACGGCAGATAGCATATTAAGCACTTCTTTGTTGCATCCCGTAGATAAAAACTATGAGGCTGCTGCTTATTTCTGGAAAGGAGAAATAGCCTATAAATTGCATAGATATAGTGATGCCATAGAGTATACAGATGCTTTTATAAAGAAGGCTGATGCCGCAATTCGATTGCACCGCATAGCCCCTGCTGCTACCTTGCAACATGCTTACCTTACTCTAGGTTATGCCAATATGGGTAACGGTGACTATACTGCTGCTCAAAATTATTTCAGTACTGCTCAATATGCAGATGGCATAGACTCAGGTGCCTCTATCACTGCTCGATTGCGAGAGGCCGATGCTACCTTCATGCAAAAGGATTTTTCTAAAGCAGTATTATTATATGATAATGCAATAGCAGCTAAAGTACATGATACTGATTATGCCAGATTCCAAAAAGCTACTTTACTGGGTTTGTTGGGCAGACATACAGAAAAAGTGAGCATCTTACAACAACTCATCGCACAGACACCCTCTTCTCCCCATTTGGATAATTCCAAATATGAACTGGCTATTACCTATATTCAACAAGACAAGTACCAGGCAGCTATCAGCTTATTGCAACAGCTTACTGGCACCAAATCATCACAGACATTGGCTGCAAAGGCTTGGATGAAGATCGGATTCGCATATCAACAATTGTCAAATACCAATCAGGCAATAGAGGCATACAAGCATGTGGTTATAGATCATCCTATAAGTACAGAAAGAGCTGCCGCTCTGGATGCTTTGAAGAATTTATATATAGAGAACAATCAGCCTGCACTATATGGCCAACTGTTGAGGGAGTATAACATACCATCGGCAGATAGCAACTCGCTCGATTCAGCTTATTATGCTGCTGCCGAGAACCAGTTCGCCACCGGTAAGTTTGCTAAAGCATTGCCCGCATTAGAACAATACATTCAACGTTTTCCCAAAGGTAGCTTTACAACTAAGGCACATTATTATATAGGTGAGATACATTTCTTACAAAAGGAATATGCTGATGCATTGAAAGAGTATGCACAAATATTACAAGGGCACTGGACCGAGTTTACAGAGAATAGTGCTAGGAGAGCTGCTGATATAGCATTCCAAAATGGGGAATATAGGAATGCACTCACATACTATGAGAGATTACGTGGCACGGCACTAGGAAATGAGAATCTTACTCTGGCATATGTGGGTTTGATGAAGACCAATTTCATACTCAATAATTTCAGCAATTCAGCATCTTATGCTGATACTTTACTCACTTTACCAACCCTTAATGATGCAGCAAGGAACTCATGTTTTTTGTATAAGGCCAAATCACTACAGCAAGATAACAAGAAGAACGAGGCACTGAATTTCTACAAACAATTGGAAATGCTAAAGAATAGCGAGGTAGGTTGTGAGGCCAGATATAATATTGCTGACTTGTACTTGCAGGAAGATAAGATGAAAGATGCGGAGCAAGCTGCTAATAAGTCTATACAGGAAGCTGATGGCTTTGATATATGGATAGTGAAGTCTTATATCTTGTTAGCGGATGTGCTGACCAAAGAAAAAGATTATTTTAATGCTAAGGCCACATTGCAGAGTATAGTAAAAAATACTAAGATCGCCGATTTGAAACAAGAAGCCACTAAGAAACTGGAAGAAGTAAAGAAGCTGGAGAAGAAACAAAGTAAATTATCTGAAGAATAATATATCATACATGCAGGTAAGGAGTATTTTCATAACAATAGTATTACTGGCCTTTACAGGTAGGGTAATAGCGCAGCAAAAATCGGCATCTAAGGATACTATGCTCAAGAATGCAACTATTGAGATCATCCAGTCTTACAAGCCTGAAGTGCAATTGGCACCTAAGCCTGAATTTGTTGCTACACTACCACCTACAGATACAAACAAGCCTTTATTTAATTACGAAGTGCCTACCCAAACACTATATTACACTTATAACGCATTGCCACTGCGCCCACTAGCACTGAATAAGGATAGTTTATCCAATCCTTATAACAATTATGCTAAAGTAGGTATTGGTAATCTCTCCACCTTCTTTATGGATGCAGGTATAGGTAGTTTCAAAGGGACTAATTATGAAACAGCCATACAATTACATCACTTATCGCAGAATGGAAGTATAGCAAATCAGGCGATTACATTATCTGGCTTAGAAGCTACCGGCATTTATCATACTGCTACAGATACTTGGCATGCATCTTTTGATATGCTCAGGAATACTTACCACTATTACGGATATGATCACAATGTGTATGGTTATAACAGCAGTAGTGTACAACAGACATTCTTTGGTATACATGCAACAGCAGATATGCAGAATAGCAAACCCAATGAAGGCGGTATTGATTATCATCCTGAAGTGAAAGTGGGAGTATACACAGATAAGTATCAGGCTACAGAGACCAATCTGGGATTCAATTTGCCATTCAGTAAGAATATAGATACATCGCTCAAAGTTCAAGTAGGTATCAATGGAGCGATTACCCATATGAATGCCGGCACGAACGGTTCCGGCAACAATTTCTTACAAATAGCACCGGGTATCAGTTATCATAAGCAGGCTTGGAATGCTCATTTATTCCTGAACCCCACATTTGGTAAAGACCAAGCATATATACTACCCGATGCATTCATATCTTGGAAAAATCCTTTTGAGAATATTTCTGTTGAAGGTGGTTTCCAATCGCTGTTGCATCAAAACACTTATGAAGAACTCAGTACCCGCAATCCTTATATCTATAATACTTACCAGATACACCAAACAGAGACCAATGAACTATTTGCAGGATTGAGGAGTGGCATAGGTGATCATATATCTGTAGCTGCACGTGCCAGTTGGTGGCAGTTCAACAAACTGCCTGTATTTGTCAATCCGTTTGGCGACCAAAAACAATTCTTTGTAACTTATGATGAGCATGTGACAGCATTCTCTTTGCAAGGTTCATTCAGGTATCAGGTAGGTAATAGCTTTTCTATAGGTGCCGGTTTTGCTTGGTTCAACTATTATAAGAGTACACTAGACCATGTGTATCATGAACCGGGTATTCGCCTGAAGTCGGATATGATGATGCAAATTACACCTAAGCTTACAGCAAGTGCATATATGTCTTTACTGAATGAGATATTTGCCATGGGTACACAAGGCGAATCTAAAAAGCTGGGGGGTGTATTTGATTTAGGTGCTAGTGCAGAATATACATTTCTGAGTCGTTTATCGGGCTTTATACAAATTAATAACATACTTAATAACAAGTATGAACGTTGGCTGGGCTATACTGCATACGGCATAAATATATATGGGGGTGTAAGGGTCAAATTTTAATGCTATGACCTCTATAAATTGAGGCGTTATGATTAACTTACAACCATAATTACAGAGCACAATATGGATATTCCTAAATACATAGGGCTTTACTTACTCAAAAATAATTTCTGTTACGTACATGGGCTAGGCAATATGGAGCTGAAGAAAGTATCAGCTACGTATGATAGTCAGGCATTAACAGGTCCATCATTTCAGGTGGTGTTAAGCCATACCGGATCAATAGATGATAACTTTGCCAATTTCATTGCTACTAACGAACAGATCAGTATCTCTAAGGCATCAAATGCCTTGCGCGATTTCAGCACACAGGCACGAACAGACCTGCATAATGGTAAAGAAGTAGTGATACCATCGGTAGGCAAGTTTGTAGAAAAAAGTGGGGTCGTGCAATTTGTAACTGACCCTCATCTGCAATACACACCTCCCAGTATACCTACACTGCGTAGTGCCAAACGTCTGGAAGAGGCAACAGTATTCAATACGTATACACAACCTAATATAGAGTTCGGCGAGGCGGGTACAACACCTGCAGCTACCAATAGTTTCAATACAGGTACTATTAATTGGGGTAAAATAGCCATACTGGTAGGAATACTGGTAGTGATCATAGCTGCGGCTATTATTGGTATTAGTTATTTCACCAATCGCAATGCAACACAACCTTCATTTGTAGCACCAGCCCCTATAGTGATACCTAAGGATACAGCTAGGCCACAAACTATGCCTGCGAGTGCTATGGATAGTATGGCCAAAGCAACAGATACTGCACATAAAATGGCCATGTCCGGAATGGGAATGAACAATGTAGCTGCTGCTGCAACAGCACCGGCTGTTGCCAATGCACCGGCTGTTGCCAATGCGCCGGCTGCTGCACCTGCAGTAATGATACAATATAAAGTATTGTTGAATACCTATGATAATCTGGCGAAGGCACAAAAGCGTATGGAAAAATTAAAAAGTTTCCATTATCAAAATCTGATGTTGCTGACGAAGGACTCTGCCAAGTATATGATAGTATTACCGGTGAGCAGTGCAGCAGCTGATACTACCCATGTACTAGATTCACTGAGACGAACACTGAACCCTAAGGGAGTGAAAATGTACAGATAGACATTCAATTTAATTGCTCTTACTATAGTAGCTGAGACACCCTGTCTTAGCTATTTTTTAGTGCGTACATGATTTTTTAAGTAGTTGATAATGAATGATTTGCAGGTTACACAGGGTTACCCCGAAACGAGTTCGGGACTCCCCGAATCTGTTTGATTTATTTTTGAGGGTCGCATTTGGGTTACACGGGCTGATTGCAAATGCTCGGTGCCTCGTCCTGAAATAGGTTTACACGTGAGAGAGATCATCCTGAAAATTGCCTCGTCATGAAATAGGTTTGCTCCTGTGAGAGATCATCCTTAAAATAGTTTATAGGTTACATTCTCTCAAAATTTTTATGGTTAGTGGGAAGTTTGAATGGTTGATAACCAATGGGTTATCCCTTTTCAAAGGTTACATTTGTTCCCATCGACGTTACTTTTTTACTTTATGCAGATAGATGGTATCATCGTAGAAAGCAGGGTTGTTAATATTTTTTATTATGTCTTGTCTTACCTCTGCAGCGCTACTCATATGCTTCATAGTGGTATCTGATATAGTGGCTATGGCTACCCTATCAGCTTTAGCATTCACATCCATTATTCTTAATAAGAGATAACCATCTTGGAGGGAGTCTTTGTTATATACATTGAGAAATAAATTACCCTCAACAGACGACAAGTATGCCTGTTCAATTTCCGGATCCTTTCTTTTCTTTTTAGTTATTATTTGATAGTGGTAATCATTGAGCTGTGAGATAATATAGGTTGTTTTCCTATCCCTTTTGGCTTTCCAATGACCCATGAAACGAGTATCTACTTTTACATTAGCTGGGTCATCGATTGGGAATTTGGATGTTTCGCAGGCTGAGAGCGAAATGAGCAAAAGGAATGCGAGATATTTGAAAGAGATTTTCATAAGCCAGAGATTTATACAATATTAATGTTTAGAGCTGATCACATAGCTTTATAAAATGTTATAATTATGTTGATGTTTTATTAAAAATTATGGGGAGGTATCTTGTGCTTTCGTTGTGCTTTCGTTGTGCTTTCATTGTGCTTTCGTTGTGCTTTTGTTGTGCTTTCGTTGTGCTTTTGAGAGGCCATGCACAATTTAAAGAATTGATAATAAAAGAGTTAGTATCGAAAATGTGCTTTTATTTATAGAATACATACAAATGCTGATATTGAGGAGCAGTAATTGAGTCAAAAATACGAAAGGAAGATAGGTGAATCCAAATAAAGATATCCACAAAAAAATTGGGCGGATATGATATTTGTGATGGAAAAGCGTAATAGGGAAATACTACAACAGCGATATACTATTACCAAGAAAATAATATTGCTGGATATACCAAATGAATACCAGTATATGGATGAAGAACTGATAGGGATGATACAAAGATGTGTACAAGCTTATATAAGCGGGTAAGTACTATTGTTTTTTGAAATAGTAATGATAAGCCAAATGGGCGTTTGGTAACTCCCATATCATTGTGGAATCTGTAAAACTGTGCATGACATATTCAAAAGTACTTGCGGACCCAGCATTGTTAGAGACAGCTAATTGGAGGATGGTATTATCTTTTAGCAGTGCCCAAAGGTAGTTTTGCACTACAGAATCATATCGGGTATATAACATAGTGCCATTAGGCTTGAATGTATACAGTTCGTGATTCCAAGATGTATCTGCAGGCAAAATCTCATTAGGATCATCTATACCATTGAGATTAGAATCTACGGACAGCTGAGTGAATTTCCAGTGGCCTAGAATATCTAATGTTTTAATAGACTTATTGCTCTTGGAACAAGATGCATTGAGGAGAACAGTGATGAGCAAAGTGTAAATGATAAGGGATGATCTCATAGACCAGATTTGGAACTAAGGTATGGAAAATATGAGAATTGGCATTAAAAGAGACAAAGCCAGATCAATCATTCTTGAACCTGCTGATATACTCTGTGTATTCGTCTATGAACAGCTTACGCAGTTTTTTAAATTCATCGATATTTGCATAGTGCCTTTTATCGAAGTTAAGATCATTGAAGTGTAAGTAAACCACTACCCCATTGCCGGGGAAAAGTACAAATGTACTGAGGTCTTTAATACCTGCTGCATCGACGGAGTTCCTACCAATGCCTTTGAGCTTGTAGCCATTAGATCTGATCTCTATCAGATCGGCAGACTCTGTGCCAGTATTGTGTGCATTCTGATAACGCAATGCATCGAGTATCTTTTGCTGATCGTCCAGATATGAGTCTTTATCTAACAACAACACATTCATGTTAACAAATGTAGCCTCCTTTGCATTGTTGTACTGGATGCTGTAAGCATCCATAAGGCTTATCTGCACATTGCCATTATCGGTAGTGAGAGAACGAGCCTCGGCCGTCAATTCTTGCCTATCTGAGGATTTCACATTCAGGCCGGTGGGGTATGCAAATGAGAGATAGTAGTCGCTGATATGATTTTGAGGTTTGGCACCTTTGATAGGTATGAGGTCTTGCTTATCGGCATGAGCGGAGGGCACATATGTTTGGGCATACATACATGAATGCGAGCAAAGTAAGAGCAGCATAAATAAGAGAGGCCTCATAGCGTTGTATTTCTATGTAAGATAGGAAATATTGGGGCATGGATAACAAATCTGCGTCAATGAAGAGTGAAATGCCCCTCAATAGCCTGTTGGTGAAGAACACTAACAGAGGAGAAAGTGAGCAGAAATTTTGTATTTTTGAGATATGCTAAAAAAGGATGCGCCCATATTGAATAAACGGATATTCTGGGACGTAGATTTCAATACACTGGACTATGATAATAAAGCATCCTTTATTATAGAGCGGGTATTTGAACGAGGTGATGTGCCTGACATCAGAGCCTGCAGAAGGTACTATGGAGACCCGGTGATAAAAGAAGTACTGACCAATGCCAAATGGTTATCATTACCTGTGATATACCTTGGCTGTGCTATATTCAATAACGAGCTAAAGGACTATAAATGTTACAATATAGCACAGTCGAACCCGGCACACTGGAGATACTAAATGAGTATATTGTTAGGCACGGATTAAAAATGATCTTGGATGCAAAGTCAGAATAAATAGAACTAGCGATGAAATTAAAATACTATACACATTTTTATAAGCTTGATGATATCACTTGTCGAAGATATCTCGATATAAAAACGGACAATTCTGAAAACACATCACATTCGCCCGATATCATTCTTATTTGTCTAAATCCTGGCAGTTGTAAAAGTGACATATTAAATAAAGAAATTGAATTAACAAAAACTGATCCAACAATAAGTAGAATTAGCAAATTGATTGGAATTGGTGATATAAAGTATATACGCCTATTAAATTTATCCGACATTAAAGACCCTTTCAGTGAACGTTTTTTCAACAATCCACATATCAAAACCAATAAGAAGCACTCAATATTTTCAGATTGCAATAAGAATATTTTGAAAGATTTAGTACTTACAAATAGTAAGGTTTTGCTGGCATGGGGTGTAAATGATAAAAATAAAGAACTAGCCGAAATGGCATTCAAAGCTTTGAAAGAAATATCAGTAAAAATATTGAATGAGAATGAACCTTATTATCATCCTTTGAAAAGATTTACAAAAGAGAAGCCAGAGGAGTCGTGGTTTGAACAAACAAAAAAAGTACTACTAAATAATTAAACAACACTAAATATTATGGAAAGAATTGTTACTATATCATCGATAACTATTGACTTGGAACGTCTACGTTCTATAAAACTTAATAATTATAGTGAATTAGGAGAAACAAACATACTAACAATCGAATACAATTCAAGGCTAGAATATTTACAAAATCCATTTACAAATGAAATAGAACAGACCATTATTGTTGATACAATAACTAAAGAATATCCTGATTTTGAAACGGCAAAAGCATATCAGTTTGAGATACAAGAAATATGGAACGAGTACTTACAGAATAAATGAATATTGGGGCAGGGATAGCAAATTTTTGCCAGTGTGTGATAGTAGATTTTATCAAAACAGCGGGAATTCTTTACCTTTTTTATTTCCAATATCAATATGTGAATGATAATTTTGAGTATTTGGTGCCCAGTCAAAATAAACACCAGCATTACCCTTAACTATTTCATCTTCTTGGCTTTTTGTAATAGAGAGTCTCTGTTCATATATTTTTCTTGGCTGACAATTTACTGTTTCAATAAACACTTGTAAAATATATTCGCCTGAAATAAAATCATAGCTAATGCCATCTTTAGGCAATAGAAAATGATGATTGTATGCAACTCCTTGTTTATCAACAAAAAGGCCACTGCCTCTCACCAGTTTTGTATCACCATATACCCAAACATTAAAATTCTGAATTGATTCACCTCTTTGAAGACGCACAAACATATTTTGAACATATTGTCCACTCTCTGATGTACTATATAGTAAAGTGCGAATAAAATCTTTCTTCTCAACATTACTTATGCCATCAGGGCCGAAGAAAATGACCGTTGGTCTTGTCATTTCTACAACACCTTTCTTAATCTTAGTAAGTCAAAAAGTATATGCAGAAATAATAAAAGCTAATAATGATATTAAAAGAGAAAGGGATGTCATGTTAATAAGAATTTACAATAAATAAAGCTACGCCATTTATTAATACATATTATCTCCCTACTTCTCCATCTCTCCCAGTCTTTCCAGTACTGTGTATACTATGGGGCAAATAAGGGAATTTTGTAGGGTGAGTGGTACACGTTTCAGTAGTACATCTTCATTGGTATAAGGGTAGCGGGCACAGTCGCTGGGGCGGTCGTCGTATATATTGCAGGTATTATCTTCTGCCAGAAAAGGACATGGTGAACGCTTGGTAACATAATCGCCTTCGCTATCCAGTTTCAGATACGTATCTACCAGTTGGCCTTCCTTCATGCCCAGGCTTTTGGCAATGCGGCGTATATCCGGTTGTTTGAAACGGGGAGAATGATTCTTACAACAGTTGGCACAAGAGAGGCAATCTATCTGTGCAAAGGCTTCCTCATTGAGATCGGGCAGGGCACGCAGCATTTTGTTCTTATTGCCACGCTCCAGCATATACTTGTATGCTTTCTGTTTCTCTTTGGATAGTTTCTCCCAATCTTCGGGTAATGCCATTGTATACAATTGTAAAAATCTACTTTATAAAAAAGGGCTGCAAACAGCCCTTGAAAAAATCCTATTACATATTCATTTGCTCCATGATCCTTTCCAGATCCTGATCGTTATAAAACTCTATGGTGATGGTACCCTTGCCATTCTTCTTTCTGTCCAGTTTCACTTTGGTAGAGAGGTGGGACGCCATGTTATCTTCTATGCGTTTGTATGCAGGTGGTATCTTGCCTACTACATGGTGTGGTACAGATGATTGTCTTTGTGTGAGCAGGTCCTTTACCAGTTTTTCTACCTGACGCACAGAGAGGCCTTTCTCCTGTGTTTCGCGGTATACATATAGTTGTTGGTCTATCTGCTCCAGGCCCAGTATAGCACGTGCATGGCCCATGCTGAGTTTGCCATCGCGCACAGCACGCTGAATATCGGGAGGTAATTTAAGTAAGCGCAGATAGTTGGCTACAGTGCTACGCTCTTTCTTCATACGGTCGGACACTTGTTCTTGTGTCAGGTCGCATTCGTCCATCAGGCGGCGATAGCTCATAGCTACTTCAATAGCGTTGAGGTCTTCGCGTTGCAAATTCTCCAGCAATGCCATTTCCAGCATTTCCTGATCATCGGCAGTGCGTATATAAGCAGGTATATCTTTCAGTCCGGCCAACTTAGATGCGCGCCAGCGACGTTCACCCGAAATGAGCTGATAATGGGTAGCATCTAATTTCACCACAGTAACAGGCTGTATGATATCGTGCAGTTTGATACTGGCAGCGAGTTCTCTTAAAGCCTGCTCATCGAAATCGTGACGAGGTTGTTTAGGGTTTACCTGAATATGGTCTACAGGAATACGACTGATGGAACCTGAGTTTTGACCGGATACAGCAGGCACACCCTCTGATGTAGCACTTGTACCTTTCAGCTCTTCATCGATGTTGTTCAGTAATGCACGGATACCTTTTCCCAAGGCCTGTTTTTTATTGGTCTGCGCCATGCTCGTCTGTTTCAAATATTTTATCCTCGTTCTTAATTTTGGTCATATTGTTCTTCTGCAAAATCTCCTTGGCCATGTTCAGATAATTGACAGCACCGGTGCTTTCAGCATCATACATAAGCGCAGGTTTACCAAAGCTAGGAGCCTCTCCCAGACGGGTATTGCGGTGTATGATGGTATTGAAAACCAGATCTCCAAAGTGATTTTTGATCTCCTCTACTACCTGATTGGATAAGCGCAAACGACCATCGTACATGGTCATAAGTATACCTTCTATTTCCAGTTCTGTATTGATACGCGTCTGTACTATTTTGATAGTATTGAGCAATTTGCCCAAACCTTCTAATGCGAAATATTCGCACTGTACAGGTATGATAACACTATCTGCAGCGGTAAGAGAATTCACTGTTATCAAACCTAATGATGGAGAACAATCGATGATGATGAAATCAAAATTCTTACGTTGTTCATCCAGCGCATGACGCATGATGTGTTCGCGATTAGGATGATTGATCAATTCTATCTCAGCACCTACCAGATCGAGATGCGAAGGCAACAAGAATAGGTTAGGTGTTTCTGTTTCCAGTATCACTTGCGATGTAGGTGTATCATTGACCATACAATCGTACAAACTGACCTGTATATTCTTGAGATCGAAACCATTACCAGTGGTACTGTTGGCCTGAGGGTCAGCATCTACCAATAAGGTCTTATATTCCAACACAGCCAGACTCGCTGCTACATTGATCGCAGTTGTGGTCTTTCCTACTCCACCTTTCTGATTTGCTATTGCTATTACTTTCGACATTTCTTTTTATTGACCTATCCTTTTATAAGGTACACAATTCTTTTACATCTGCACTACAACGATAAGCTATGTACCTATAGGGACAAATTCCTGAAAACCGATAGCTAAATGACTTAGAACAAAAATGCCTGTAATATGTTTATACAAGCAATGTTGCCTGCCAAAAAGCTAGTTCTTACAAAAATAACGTAGAAGAATGACTTTTACCGGCTTAATACCCGAATGTGGAAAACGATTAGGATGGGTTACGTATATTAAAAATATATGCATTATTAATTTTTAAGTATTAAGGTTCTCAATAACAGTATTTGATTTTATAGAGCCGGGGCATAGGTAGGTATGAGAGTAAAGCCTTTACCTTTGCGCCTTATGTAAAAGATGGCAATGATCACTATTATCTCCGGTACGAACCGAAAAGAAAGTATGACGCTAAGAGTGGCACAAGTGTACCTACAGCTAATGAAAGCCAAAGGAGCAGATGTGCAATTACTGTCGCTGGAAGACCTGAATGTATGGGAGCGGGGCCAGCAATTACTGGCAGCAGAGCAGCAATACCTGATACCTGCGGAGAAATTTGTTTTCGTAATGCCGGAATATAATGGCAGCATACCTGGTATACTGAAACTGCTGATGGACAATAGCGACATCCAAAAATGCTGGTGGCACAAAAAGGCCATGTTGGTAGGTGTAGCAGATGGCAGAGCAGGCAACCTACGCGGGCTGGATCATATGACCAATATATTGCATTACCTGAAAGTACATGTACTGTACAACAAGATACCTTTATCGCGCATCAATAGTGAGATAGATAAAGATGGGAATCTGTTGCATGCAGCTACTACCAAAGCCATAGAAGAGCAAATAGCTGAATTCTTACAATTCTAATTCATTCTCAATAAGCATGTGGAAAAGATTACTGATAGTACTGGGCATTGTAGCACTGGCAGAATATTATAGTTTCATAGTAGTAAGGACTGTAGCACGTAGCCTGCCCGGAAACTGGCGTGAGGCGGTAATGGCCTTGTACATAACACTAAGCCTGTCTACATGGTTGGGCATTTTGTTTTTCAGGCAGATCAACTGGGCAGGTATCCCACACCTGTTGCGCAACGTTTACATAGCTTTTACTTTGGGTTTTGTAGTAGGCAAGGTATTGATACTACTGGTGATGCTGATAGATGAACTACGCAGACTGAGCACTTGGATATACCAGTATTTCAGGCCACAGGTTGAGACAGGATTGACCACTGCACAGCAAGGTACCGGTATACCGCGTTCTGCATTTTTATCGAGAGTGGCATTGTTACTAGGTGCGGGTGTACTTACAGGTTTTGTATATGGTATCACTAATAGGTATAACTATAAAGTAAGAAGAACTAAAATAAAATTCCCTGCGCTACCCGATGCTTTCAGGGGCTTGAAGATCGTGCAGATATCAGATATACATACAGGTAGTTTTGATAATCATGAAGCTGTGGGGCAAGGCATACAAAAAGTACTGGATGAAAAACCCGACATCATATTATTCACCGGCGATCTGGTAAATAATATGGCACACGAAGTAGATGCAAAATATCAGGAGATATTCTCTCGCCTGAAAGCACCTTTGGGTGTATACTCAGTACTGGGCAATCATGACTATGGAGACTATATGCATTGGGGATCCATAGAGGAGAAAAAGAAGAATCTGGAAGATGTAAAGGAAGTACATGCAGTTATGGGCTGGAGACTATTGATCAATGAGCATGTGCTGTTGCAAAAAGGAGAACAAACTATTGCATTGATAGGTATAGAGAATTGGGGAGCGAAAGGTAATTTCTCTCGTTATGGTGATATGCAAAAAGCCTATGCCGGATTGCCTGAAAAGAATATCCCTTTCCAGATACTAATGTCGCACGACCCTTCTCATTGGGATGCACAGGTAAGACCCTTGTACCCTAATGTAGATCTGACACTGAGTGGCCATACACATGGCATGCAGGTGGGTGTAGAAATACCGGGCATCAAATGGAGCCCTATCAAGTATATGTACCCACAGTGGGCCGGATTATATCAGAAAGACAAACAATACCTGTATGTGAACAGGGGATTTGGCTTCCTGGGTTATCCGGGACGACTAGGAATACTACCTGAGATAACGGTTATTGAATTAGCGTAAAGCCGCTTTTCTCAATAATTCGGCAACAGCTTCGGGGCGAGGTTGTAACAGATCGGTAGAAGCATCTTGCAGTATTCCTTTCATTTCCTGCATCAGGACTCTAAGGTTTTTGCTCTCAAAATGACTTTGAGGCTTTTTTACGTTTTGGGTAATAGTCTTAGAGGAAAAAGTGGGATGTAAAGTTTTGTTCATTCAGTTTATTTGTTTGGTATTAAAACGCTTGAATTTTCTGTTTATTGTACCTGAGAGCAAAAAAACACCCTATAATATCATAACTTATTGTTAAGCAACTTTTTAGACTCAAAATCGTTAATAATCAAAGATCCATACATGAGCATTATAGGCATTACAGGTGGTACAGGTTTTGTGGGTAAGCATCTCAGTAATTTGCTTATATCGCAGGGGCATGAGCTTATAATATTTACCCGTAATCCAAGTAGTAAAAAGGACCAAAGGCAGATCAGTTATGCAAATTGGAATCTCGAAGAAAGGAAATGTGATGTGGCAGCATTGCAACAATTAGATGTAATGGTGCATTTGGCAGGTGAAGGTATAGCTGATAAACGCTGGACAACTGAAAGAAAACAACAAATAGTTGACAGCCGGGTAAAGGGCACTCAATTTCTCAGTCAACAATTGATCGAACATGCTCCTCATTGTCATACGTTTATAGCTGCATCGGCCACAGGATTTTATGGGCCGGACAATGGAGGCAAATCATTTACAGAAGATGCACTACCCTATAGTGATTTTCTGGGTGATACTTGCGCTCAATGGGAAGCAGCAACAATGAAAAACGCCGGCAAAATACGTACTGTCATCTTACGTTTTGGGATAGTATTGGGCAAAGAATGTGGTGCATTTCCAGCATTTGCCAAACCCATGTATATGGGTGTAATGCCTATACTAGGTTCGGGTAAACAGATAGTAAGCTGGATACATGTAGACGATCTAGCAGCTATGATATATAATACAATAACACATACCAGCATTGTGGGTATCTACAATGCAGTAGCACCGTATCCCGTTTCTCATAAGCAGCTGATGCATACCATAGCGCATATAATGGGTGGCTGGAAATTACCCATATCGGTACCGGCAATTTTGTTGAAAATAGTTATCGGGGAGATGAGCATAGAAGTATTGAAAAGTTGTACTGTAAGTGCACAAAAAATGCTTGATACAGGATTTACTTTTCAGTATGATAAAATAGACAAGGCAGTAACAGCCATACTAGCCCAATAAAAAAGCCCCGATTATTTCGGGGCTATTTTATTGGAATATCTTGAATGTTATTCTCCAGGGGTAGCAGGCGTATCGCCTTCTTGTTTCTTAGGTAGTTTGTCAAATTCAAACATCAGAGAAAAACGAAGTGTATTAGAAAGTGGGTTACGTGTGATACCAGAACCTGAAGGTACTAAGTAAGAAAAGTTCAGATTGAAGATATTATAACGAGCACCCAGACCGCAAGTAATGTATTGACGATCACCATTGAATTTATCTTCGTAGAAATAACCTGCACGGAAAGCTATCTGATTTTGATACCAGTACTCAAATCCTGTAGAGATATCTATTTGTCTGAGTGTACCACTAAAACCACCCGGAGCATCGCTGAAAGAGCCAAGCACCCCGGAAACAACACCTTTATCAGGATAATACTGATATTGTACGCCAGAGCTATTGGTACCTATTTGTGGCGAAGGTACTACCAGTTTGTTCAGATCCATAGCAATTGTGAATTTGTTATACTCATCCACTTGCTTAGTGAATGCTGCACCAATACCCAAATTGATAGGTATGAAATCACTGTGCGTAGATGTATAAGATATTTTAGAACCTAAGTTGCTAAGCACAGCACCCATACTGAAGGTGTTCTTTCGAAAATCGTATACTTCTTTAGTTCTGGTATAGAAGATGCCAGCATCAGCTGAATATGCATTACCCGGTTTATAATCAGCATTCTGATTCGTGAAGCTGGCACCCGTAGCAATTGCTGAGTGTATATAACGTAATGTAGCACCCACAGACAAATAAGGAGATAAGCGATAAGAGTATCCCGCATCAAAAGAATATTCTCGTGGTTTACCGGTACCGGTAGCATCGCCAATATCATTAGTAAAGTTGATATCCCCTAATGAGAAATAGCGCATAGAAACACTGATGGCCTGATTATCATCCTCACCAAACTTAGCATATCCAGCTATATATGCCAGAAATATATCAGGTACGAGATCCTTCAACCAAGGAGTATAAGTAGCTGAAATACCATATTTTTTATCGCAAAAAGGTATTTTAGCTACATTCCAATATTGTGCATTAGCATCAGGAGCAATAGCGATACCCACATCACCCATTGCACCAGAACGTGCATCAGGAGATATCCTCAAAAAAGGTACTGCTGTAGTGATTACGGAAGTCTGTCCATTCAACCCCTGTGCATTTGCATTCAAGGTTGTTGCCAAACCTGTTAATAGACTTAATCCAATTAAAGCAAAGCGTTTTGCCATTATATTATACTTTTTTTAAAAAGTTTTGCAAAGGTATTCAGTTTATGTGTTCCTACAAAGATATACATTTTGATTATATTATTATTTCTTAGTAGTGTTTTCCTAGCAAGGTGCATGAAGGTTATTAACGTATCAATACCAGCTTTTGGTATGCACTGCCTGATATTCCGCTTTGAGTACTTAATAACAAGCGATATACATACAATCCACCGGGCAATAAAGTACCATGATCATCGCTACCATCCCAGATGATCTCGTTACTACGGCTACCTGTAGGTGTAAAATTCTGATCGATAGACTTAACCAATTGTCCGGAAGTGTTATAAATATTGATCTGCGCCCTTAGATCTTCATCCGGATGATTATGCTCAAAAAAGAAATGTGTAAGTGTGCTAAATGGATTTGGATAATTCACTAGATCGTTCACTTGTACCACATTGCCACCTAAAACCACGAAATGAACAGATCCTTGGCCTGAATTATCATTCACATCCCAAGCCTTTACTGTAAGTGTATGAGTACCATCACTAATACCTGATATAGGGAAGCTGATATACCCTTTTTGATAAGTATTAGGTGCAGCCTCGTAATAGTCATTCAAAATATAAGGTGTCTCTACATTTCCATCTAGTACAGCAGTAAGATCATGCCCTACACCATTACCAGATACATTGATACCGGTAGCATCGTTGAGTATGGCATACAATACTGTATTAGAACCTGTAATACCTCCGTCTTTGAATAAACTGTCGTTCATGAAGGCTCTTACTACAGGGGGATCATTATCCGTGACGGGGTTATTTGAGTACCCACCTACTGCTATAGTAGTATCTGCACTGGCAGCATCTGTAATGCCATTATCAGCATAATAACTGATCTTGCCATTACCCATGGTATAGTTAATATCCTTAGGGGCTACAAAGCTGAAAGAAAAATGACCGTTTGTTATTGTTGCTTTACCCTTGTATATTATATTGTCTTGCAATTCATACTCGCGGTAAGCACCTGTGAACTTTGTAGTGAGCGTGACACGTCTTGGCTTATCATACATCACAACAGATAGAGAACCATTAAAATCACTGAGTACATTATGTGCTGCATCAGTAATACTACCATCTATCTTATAGGTGCCTAAAGCACTAACTGAATCGACCGGATTACCAGATACTGCATCTCTTATAGAATCGGTACGAACGAGATATTTAGGAAAATCAGGTATCAGTGCAGGGTCGCCTAGCAAGGCAAATTTTCTATAGTTGAGCAATACATAACCTGTGCTATTTACTTTATAGGTAATGTTTTTACCCATACGAATGGCATCACCAAAGGTGTACCAAGTGCCATCATCTTTGTGAGTGAATTGTACATTCAAAAACTGGCTATTAATATGCTTATTATCGCTTTCGTAAGTAGATGAAGTAGTGGTCAGCAATGCTATGGCACCTCCTCCTCTTTGCAATACCAGTTTCTCGCCTGATGATATAGTCACCGGATTATCATACTGACCAAAATCGCAGGTAGCTGTGACCATAAAAGGTAGGTTGTCGTAATTCTTCCATGTAGTATAGTCATCTGTACTCAGTACTCTTTCGTGCGACCAAACATCGGTATTACCGTGGCCATTATAATTCATAAGGAAAGTACCTCTGAATATCTGATTATTGATCACATCATTAGCAGCAGGGCATCTTTCTCCACCAGGTGTAGATACAAAACTCAATGCGTCTAAAAACACTTTAGTATCATTATACAAGTTATTACCGGTAGAGGAATTCACAACACCCGACATGGTTTCGGCATCCAACATATGTGGTCCTGCACCGTCTTCAGCATCGCCTACAAAAGTGGCAGATAATCTCCATGGACCTAAAGTAGCCGGACTCTTATAATGAATGATCTTGTCTACAACAGCCATAGCATCGCTTTCATTTCTGGATGTAATGCGTCCTACGCCCACATCGAGTGCATTGAGTAATAGATCATTTCCAATATATTCATTATTATCCAGGAAACCGTAAAAATCATCACCACTATAGCTATTCACTTTCACCATTGATTCTGAATATTCATAAACGGGCACGAAATTACTATTGATAGTAGCTCGTCTCTTATAATCATAAGATGCAGCACCAAATAACAAGAGATACTTAGGCATTTGTGTGCTATCGACAGCACGATCATAAAACATCTTTACCATATCGCGTATAGCGCTGATATCCTGTGATCCTGATGAGAACTCATTATATATTTGAGTAGTAGTTGCAACCAATACTGACATACCATCCGTATTTCTGTGATAGTCTGCCAATTTGTTTGCAGCTTCCAGAAAATCAGGATGTGTCACTATTATAAAATTCACTTGTGGAGAACCATGAATATTTTGATTAGTTACAAGCCCTGCTGTTACAGGAGTATAATATTGTGAACCATCGAAAGTTACAAACTCATGCAACTGTTGTGCATCTTGCGTGAAAGTATAATTACTTCCGCTAAGGCTACCATTCATTTTTACAGGTACTTGCGGGTTGCTAACATCCCATACCTGCAATGACGAATTAGCATTCTGAATATGATACTGTGCTATATTACCGGTGCCCACACTGCGCCAATCGCGAAATGGTAACTGCCCATCAGAAAGAGCAAGCAGTCTGCGAGTATTGATCTCAATATAATTAAGATATCCTGTAGACCATACTTCACCACCCTGAAAATCGAGTTTTACAGTAGTAGTGCCTGTACCTAGTCCACCTGCTTTAAAATCATCATAGCCTGGAGAATTGGTGGTGGCTACCGGAGCGGCTTCATCAATTATAGAGCCACCCAATGTGTATGTTTTACGAATTTGCCCGTTCACTGAAAATGTAAAAGTGTTATTGGGTGTGCCTGTAGTATTACAAGCAAGGTACACTCTGAAATTGGCAGAATCTGTGAGCGTACCTAAATTAAAATTGAATGAGCGTGTGCTAGGTAATCCATAAGAAGCACTGAACATTTCTCCCCACCATTCTTTACCAAATGCACCAAGGTTTAGTTGTCCCAAATTCACACTATCGAGTTCATGCACAGCATAGTCGTTAAAATCTGTCACATTCACATTAGCGGTAAGAGTGGTATTCTGATTGTCTACTCTCAAGCCATTACTCTGATCAAAGTTGAGGAAATAGTAACTTTTGTCCTCATACAGATTGATCTGGTGAGAGAAACGTTGGTTGATACTATCTTTATCCCATCTCATAGAGCCTTTTGCATAAAATACAAAATAGTCTCCTTGATTGAAAGAACCATCGCCGCCATCATTCACCCAAATGGCATTCTCTAAAAGATTATCAGGACGAGGGTCATAATTGGCCTCAGATAACATAGCACCACCATTACCAAATACTCTTATGTGGTTAGTATTAATAGTAGAGGGATCTATATGCAGAGAGTCTCTGATGAAATTAAAGTCTATTTTATACAGACCCGTATTAGTGATGGCTATCTTATACCATGTACCCTGTGCTAATGGAGAACCAACAACACTACTTGTTTTTGGTAGTGTAGTAGATGTAACTTCCATCTCTGTGACTGTTATGGCAAAGTCTGATAGTTGTTTTACCTCTCCGTTATTCTCTCCATTAACATATACAGGTATGGTCACTAGGGCAAAAGGGCGTTTACGCTCCATTCCCAGCATTATCTTGAATTGTTGCGGGTCGCCTGTTTGAACTTTGGCAGGCAGGCTTACCCCTGATATATATTTAAGGTCAGAAACTTGTACTTGAGGGATGGCAAAATGTTCCAGCCATACTTTTTTGACCAAATATCCATTATTGATATCCTTGCCTGAAATATGGCAGTTTTCATAATGATTGGCATTTGCATCAGAAAGAGCAAATAACAGGCAGAAACAAATAGATATTATTCTTTTTATCATTTATATTATGTTTTTCAACCTTAGGTGTAACAATCCAAAATTAAGGTATAAACGGCTATATCTGACAACAAAAGCTATGCTGTGTATAGTAAAACGCAAAACATCGCAGAATATTATATAATATTGGCAATAAAATAAAGGGATATTTTTTCCTTACAAATGCTGTAATGCTTGACATTTTCAAAAGAAAGTTCTAACATTGTAGCACTTTTAATAAATTGTCAACTTAATTCGTAGCTAATATCTTTCTCTGATTATGAAAAGAACTCTCATAGGCGTGAGCTTGTTGTGTATCGGAGCAACTACTCTTATTTCAGCTTGCTCTCCAAAAACATCTAACGGTCGTGGTGGCGCTTCCGATAAAACTGGTTGGGAATACAACGACCCTCGCCTTGGCGGATTTGATGTAGCCAAAGATTTTGAAGGTCAAAAAACCGGTCCTGGTCTTACTTTCGTTGAAGGTGGTCGTTTTACAATGGGACAGGTAGATGAAGATCTTACCATGGAGCGTAACAGCATCCCACGCACCGTATCTGTATCATCTTTCTACATGGATGTAACCGAAGTAGCTAATATACACTATCGTGAATATACCTATTGGATGTCTCGCGCTTATGCAGCGGATTATCCTGAACTGGTAGCAAAGTGCTTACCTGATACTACAGCTTGGCGTCAGGCAATGTCTTATAACGAGCCATTGGTACAATATTATTTCCGTCATGCATCTTACGATCAATATCCGGTTGTAGGTGTTAGCTGGAATCAAGCTAACGAATATTGTAAATGGCGTAGTGATCGTGTAAACGAGTACATCCTTCTGAGAAACGGCATGTTGAATAAAAATCCGAATCAGGTGAATGAAGACGTTTTCACTTCAGAAACTTATGTAAGCGGACAATATGAAGGTCTGTCTGGTAAGAAACGTCATAAAGATCTTGATCCTAGTGGTAGTGGTAAACGTAACCTGAGTTATTCTGATGGTTATTTGTTACCTAACTATCGTCTCCCAACAGAAGCTGAGTGGGAATATGCTGCACTGGGTAATGTAGGTAATAATCCTGAACCAGAAAGCAAACGTCGTCGTGGCGAAGAAGTGATCACTGATCGTAACATCTACCCTTGGGGCGTTAAGAACTCAACTCGTTTTGGTCTGCGTAACGAATATCAAGGTCAATTCTTAGGTAACTTTAAACGTGGTAATGGTGACGTAATGGGTGTTGCTCATGGTCTGAATGATAACGCTGATATCCCTGCTCCAATCTACTCATATTCTCCAAACGCTTTTGGTCTTTATAACATGGCCGGCAACGTAAGTGAGTGGGTACTGGATACTTACCGTCCTACTTCACACCAAGATGTGAATGACTTCCGTCCTTTCCGTGGTAATGTTTACGAAACTTACAAGAAGGCTGAAGATGGTACTTTGGAAGAAAAAGATAGTATCGGTCACTTACCTACAAGAGTATTGACTGCTGACGAAATTCTTGCTAATCAACGCTACGAATCAAGAGGTTCTGACGTAAGAGATTTCAAAGATGGAGATAGTACTTCACAGTTCACTTATGACTACGGTAAAACTACTTTAGTAAATAATGATTCTAAAGTGTACAAGGGTGCTTCTTGGAATGATCGCGCTTACTGGATGTCTCCTGGTACTCGCCGTTTCATGCAAGCAACTCAAACTAGTTCTTATGTTGGTTTCCGTTGCGTTATGGATCGTTTAGGTAGCCCTAACGGACAGAACGATGAGAAAGCAGGTAACTTCTTCGATAAGAAGAGCAAGAAAAGAGGTTCATTAGGCCGCTAATATCACCTAATCAAAATATAAAAAAGCCCCTTCCAAAAGAAGGGGTTTTTTATTTACCCTACTTTTGTTGAAATCAACTGACACATATGCCAAAGGAACAATTAAATGTCATAATTACAGGAGCCACAGGCATGGTAGGCGAAGGCGTCTTACACGAATGTCTGTTACATGCGCAGGTAAGAAGTGTCCTTGTTATAGGCAGAAAATCTTGTGGCATGAGCCATCCTAAACTCAAAGAGATCATTCACTCCGATTTTTTCGATATCACTCCCATTGCTTCTCAGCTTAGTGGATACAACGCTTGTTTCTTTTGTTTAGGTGTATCTTCTGTAGGCATGAAGGAGAATGAGTATACCAAACTCACCTATACACTAACGCTGAGCTTTGCTACAACAATAGCAAAAGTTAACCCTTCGATGACCTTTGAATACATATCGGGTGCAGCTACCGATAGTACAGAAATGGGGCGATCTATGTGGGCGCGTGTAAAGGGGAAAACAGAAAATGACCTGATGAAATTGCCTTTCAGAAAAGTATATAATTTTCGCCCGGGATATATGCACCCTACACCTGGCATGAAGAACACTAACAAATACTATAAGTACATAACATGGATGTACCCAATGCTTAAGATGCTGACGCCTAATTCTGTGAGCACTTTATCAGATCTGGGCCTTGCTATGATCAATGCTGCATTGCATGACTATACCAATCAGATAATTGAAGTAAAAGACTTGAAGATATTGGCCAAACAATAAGACTATATTATTGATGAAAATATGAAGCCCTGCTATCGTACAGGGCTTTTATATTATTCGCAAGTAGATAATTAACTATTACTCTTCCTCAGGTTCATTTATGGTAAGTTTCACACGACGTATGCGCATCTTATCTATTTCCAACACAGTAAAATCATAATGCTCATAACTCAATGTTTCATTCACTGCAGGGAATTTACCTGCAATCTCTAGTATTAGTCCACCTAAAGAATCACTATCGCCTCTTACATGATCAAACGTATCAGAAGGCACATTGATCAGTCTGCATACATCATTAATGAGTGTTTTCCCTTCAAACAAAAAGTTAAGGTCATCTATTTTCTTATAGTGTAGATCATCATCATCAAACTCATCTTTGATATCACCTATGATCTCTTCCATAATATCTTCCAAAGTAATGATACCTGATGTCCCTCCAAATTCGTCTACAACTATGGCAAAGTGTATCCTCTTTTGCTGAAACTCTTTCAGCAGGTCTTCTATCAGTTTACCTTCATGTATAAAGTAGGCAGGACGTATGAGTACATGCCAGTCAAAAGTATCATCATTGGTATGAGGTAGAAAATCTTTGGTATGTATCATACCTATGATCTTATCCAAACTTTCCTTGAATACAGGCATACGTGAGTAGCCCACTTCTATAGCATGCTTTTGTACTTGCGGAAAGGTCATATCTATACCTATACCACTTACATCCATTCTAGTGCGCATCACTTGCTTGGCACTGATGTTGCCAAACTTCAGTATACCCTTGAATATATTCACCTCCTCGCGTGTAGCACTATGCCCAACGGTTAGTTCTATAGCGTGTTCAAAATCTTCGTTCGTTATATTATTCGCAGGTTTATTACCTAATCTATTCTCTATAAAGCTGGTAGATGATACCAGAATACGACTCACAGGATGGAATATACTTGCCATAACCTTGAGCACAGGTGCTGAGAACAATGCCATACGCATATTGTTCTGTGTGGCATATACCTTAGGTAATACCTCGCCAAACAATACGAGCAAGAAGGTGATGACTACTATCTTGATGACTACTATCTTCACTACAAAGGAGATAATAGGATTGAGGGCCGGATTGATGAGTTGTGATACTAGCAGGTTGGTAGTTACTACTATTGCTATATTGATAAAATTATTGGCTACTAATATTGTAGCAAGCAACATCTTAGGTTGCTCTAGTAACTTGATAGTTACTTTTGCACCCGGACGATCTTTGGTCTTTAAGTAATTAATGTCTTTAGCAGACAATGAAAAATATGCAGTTTCTGCTCCTGCAATAATAGCAGATAAGAGTAACAACACTAGGATGATAATAATAAGTATAGTAACGTTTGATGCTGAAAAAGCTCCGGTAGAAGCTTGCAATAATAAGCTTGTAAAATTCGTCTCGCCTTCTGTACTTTCCAAAATCGTATTAATTTGGTGAACAATCAAAATTAAAAAAAGGGAAAGAAATGGGTAAATTCACTTCTTTCCCTTTATAAAATTATAAAATATTTTAAAACGGTAAGTCATCTTTTGTAGCACCTATACTTCCGGCATCAAAACTGATATCCGGTGCAGGGCTGCTAAAACCCGGTGCATCATGATGTGCATCTATATCTCCATTGCCATTTTCCTTACGTTTATCCAGCATAACCAAGTTATCTCCCACTATCTCTGTACTGAAACGGCGGTTCTTATCCTTGTCTTCCCAGTTACGCGTACGCAATCTGCCCTCAATAAAGACTAAACTGCCTTTATGCAGGTATTTCTGTGCCAATTCTGCCAGCCCACGCCACAATACTACTGTATGCCATTCTGTTTGTGATACCAGGTTGCCATTTTTGTCCTTAAATGTTTCTGTAGTAGCTAGGGGGAATTTTGCTACAGCTATATTTCCTTCTAAATGCTGTAGATCCGGATCGCGGCCTAAATTCCCTATCAACACTACTCTGTTAACGCCTCTCATGTTAGTTCAATTTTTCAATTAACAAGAAATTTTAACCTTCTGTAATATTAAAAGTAAAAAATTTTTTCTAAATAAGAAACAATGCTCTTGGGGAATGCTACTTTTTTTAGATCCTTAATGAGCATCCAATTACCTTCTTTCTCAGGTATTTGTATCTGCTTTTCCAGCTCTACTCTGAAAAAATGGCTTTCAATAATTCTATGTGTCAGCTTTTGACTTAGCATTCCTTCATATGCAATTTTTTTAGAAGAAACAGCCATAGATGATTTTTTTAACCAGGTACTAATACCCTTTGTATCTAAAACGGTATCATTTTCTATCAAATAAGGCTCGTGCAAATTTTGCCATATGTCTTTATCAGTACGTTTATGTATCCAAACCTTATCATTTACAATGAATAATACATAATGAAAGTATCTCTTGCGTATTGTGAGCTTCTTACTTTTTATAGGCAGATCGCCTACAATACCCTTTGGATAAGCAAAGCACTTACTTTGCAAAGGGCAACTATCACAGCTATAGTTAGCAGGTGTGCATACCGTAGCCCCCAGGTCCATAATAGCCTGATTATAGGCTGCACTCTTTTTAACTTCCAGCAATTCCAGAGCCAAGGATTGGAACAAGTTCTTACCCTCTGTAGTGTCCGTAGCAGTCTCAATACCGAAGTATCTGGCCAATACCCTATATACATTACCATCTACTACTGCACAGGGTAAATTAAAGGCAAAAGAGCCTATTGCTGCTGCAGTGTATGGGCCTATACCCTTAAGTGCTAATAAACTCTCATAAGTATTTGGGAATTTTCCATTCAGTTCATTCACTATATATCTGGCAGATGCCAGCATATTCTTGCATCTGTTGTAATATCCTAGTCCCTGCCATAGCCTGAAAACATCTTCATCTGCGGCTTTGGCCATATGCTTTATGGTAGGGTAAGCCTCTACAAAGCGCAGATAGTATGGCAAACCCTGTTGAGCACGGGTTTGTTGTAATATGATCTCTGAAAGCCATATTCTATAGGGGTCCTTCTCCTGTTTCCAGGGCAGGCTACGGTCATTGTCCGTATGGTGCCATTGCATCAGTTCTCTAGTAAAAAACTGCTTTTGTGCTGAATTTGCTTTCATGCCTCATGCAATTTAATCAAGCTATGTGACTACTCTAATTTTCTTCTTAAAAATTCCTGTCTAAAACCTACTTTTGCCGCACAATTTCAAACATCAATGGACTTGAATACTCTGAAGCAAACAGCTACACAAGTGCGCCGCGATATAGTAAGAATGGTGCATGCAGTACAAAGTGGTCACCCGGGTGGCTCATTAGGCTGTACCGATTTCTTGGTAGGGCTGTATTTCTCTGCTATGGAACGTAAGGCAGGTTTTGATATGGATGGCAAAGGCGAAGATCTGTTCTTCCTCTCTAACGGTCATATATCACCTGTATTTTATAGTGTATTAGCTCGTTCAGGTTATTTCCCTGTAGCCGAGTTAGCTACTTTCCGCAAACTGAATACTCGCCTGCAAGGCCACCCTGCCACTCACGAACATCTGCCGGGTGTACGTATCGCTTCGGGTTCATTAGGTCAGGGTATGAGTGTAGCATGTGGCGCAGCACTTACTAAGAAACTGAATAAGGATAACCATATAGTGTATTCTCTGCATGGTGATGGTGAATTGCAAGAAGGACAGAACTGGGAAGCCATCATGTTTGCAGCGCATAACAAAATAGATAACCTGATAGCTACTATAGATGTAAATGGTCAACAGATAGATGGCCCTACTGATAAAGTACTGAACATGGGTTCTCTGAAAGACAAGTTCACTGCTTTTGGCTGGGAAGTACTGACTATGGAAGGTAACGACATGGAACAAGTATTAAAAGGTCTTGCTACTGCTAAAACTTTTGTAGGCAAAGGCAAACCAATATGCATACTGATGCACACATCTATGGGTAAAGGTGTTGACTTTATGGAAGGCACTCACGAATGGCATGGCATAGCTCCTAACGACAAACAACTGGAAGCTGCATTAGCACAGTTACCTGAAACTCTGGGTGATTATTAATAGAACACTAACTCTCTTACATACAAATAGCAGCACATTGTGCTGCTATTTTTTATGACTATCCTATTCATTCACAAATCCCAGCCTTTCTTTCAACTCTTCTATCACATTATAAATAATAGGGCAAGAACCATAGTGCATCAGAGTACCTGAAAATCGCTCTCTGAAACCCGGTTTATGCAGGTGTGGGAATTCTCTGCAATCTGTAAATCTTTGCTCATAGATGGTACATTTCTTATCTGCCAGAAAATGACAAGGCATCTTACTGATAAAGTATCTGCCTGCTGCACTCTCTTCTATATATTGTTCTTTCGTCGCCTCTTCTGTTAATTGCAGAAACTGTGATAACCCTTGTAATTCTTCTGGCGATACACTCACTACGAGTGTCTTACAGCAATTTCCACAGAGGGTACAGTCTATAGCAGCACTTACCTTATCATTGATCTCATGCACCATAGCATCCAGCTGAACACCATCATACTCTTTCAGCGAAAGCATGAAATGATCGTTCTCTTGTTCCTTTTGCAAGGCCATAGCTGCCAGTACAGGTAGACTGGTTTCGTAAGTAGTATTAGACAAATTAAAAATTGAGCAGCGAAGTTACAAAATAATATGGCGGGTATAAACCCGCCATATACTATAGAATTTATGTTCTGATATTAATTCAAGCTGCGGAAATCCACAGGTACAAGCTTACTCACACCCGGCTCTTGCATGGTCACACCATATATCACATCTACAGAAGCCATCGTTTGCTTATTGTGGGTAACAATGATGAACTGTGAGTTATCGCTGAACTTGCGTATCATCTGTGTGAACTTACCTACGTTCGCATCATCTAATGGCGCATCCACCTCATCCAATATACAGAATGGTGCCGGCTTGATCAGATAGATAGCAAACAGGAAGGCTGTAGAGGTCAGTGTTTTCTCTCCACCAGACAGCTGTGTCAGTGTACTTGGTTTTTTACCCTTAGGCTGCGCATATATTTCTATACCGCTATCTGCCAAATTATCAGGATCCGTAAGACGCAGATCGCAACTATCATCTTCTGTGAATAGCGATTTAAATACTTCCACAAAATTGGTACGTACCAGATCGAATGTCTCACGGAATTTAGCATTAGCTGTATTCTCTACCTCTTCGATAGTAGCCAATAATGATTGTTTGGCAGTAACCAAGTCATCACGTTGTTCTACAATAAAGTCGTGACGCACTTTCATTTCTGTAAATGCCTCTATAGCTGTAGGATTCACTTCGCCCATATTCTCCAGACGTTTCTTCATCTTTTCAGCATCAGCATTCAGTTCATCCACTGTGGCCTCACCTTTACGTGGTTCATCCAAAATATCATCCAGATTCACTTTGAATTCTACACTCAAACGCTCTTTCATACCGGCCAGTTTCAGCTTCATATCATTCAGCTGATCTTTGATACTGTTCAGTAGTGTCTCTGCATGTTCTTTCTCTCTGCGCTTCTGGTTCAGTTGTCCTTCTTTCTCAGACAGGATATTACGCATTTCGTAGTATGCTCTGTCTTTTTCATTCAATTCGCGCTCTTCTGTTTCTTTACGTTTCAGCAATTCGTACAACTCATTATCACCTGCATGCAGCTTACCGGTAGTTTCGGTTATTTGTTCGGCTGTTTGTTGTAATTGCTCGCTATTACTGGCTATCTGACGTTTCAGATCTTCCAGCTGATTGGCACGGAAATTCAGTTCTTGTTTAAGTCCTTCCAACTTACTTTGCTGGCGGGTATACTGTAAATTATGTTGGTTGTAGGCTTGTGTAGCAGCATTGAATTCTTGCTCTACAGCTATAAAGTCGGCCTCGGCCAGTTTGATATTTTGATGTAATGCCTGCAATTCTTCATTAATCTGTTCCAACTCAGTTCTGGCATCACTAATGCTATCCTGTGTTTGGTCGAGTTGTTCTTGCAGGTCTTGCAGACGCTTTTCACCTGTTTGGTTCAGATGCTCAAAGTTCTCTACACGGTTAGCCAAATTCACTATGTGATTCTGCAAGCGGTTGATCTCATGACGTGTTTGCTCTATAGCCTTATCATTCAAAGCTTGGTTGAAACCAGTGATCAGTGTTTGTGTATCTGCTATGTATTGTTTCAGTTGTGCAGTGGTCTGTGTCAGGTCAGCAATTTCTTTAGCCAGTCTTTCCAGGTTCTTAGCTCGTCCTATCTTATTTCCTTCAAACAGGCCTATGGAACCGCCACCTAATGTATACTTACCACGCACCATCTTACCACTCTTCTCTACCAGTACATAACCATTCTGCAACGATGAATGAGCTATATCATTAATACCATCTGCTATATATACATGTCCCAACAGGTGCTTAGCAAGTGACATATACTGTTCATCTACTGTTACTACACTCATAGCAGGTATTGCGCCTTGCGGAGCTTCGTGTGTAGATGCTTTGTAATTATCAAATTGGTTCAGCACAAAAAAATTGGCCTTGCCTTTTTTATTGCTTTCCAGCAGGTGTACTGCATGGGTAGCATCTTCCAGATTATCTACTATATAATAGTTCAGGTAGTTATCCAGCAGGTTCTCCAGTGCTGTACGGTATTCATCTTTTACTACAAATACATCCGACAATAAAGGCGCATTGCTGTTCCAGTCTTTATTCTTTTTCAGGAATTTGATGCTGTCAGGGTATCCTTCAAGGCTATCCACCAGCGATTTCAACAGGTCATGCTCATTACGACGCGAATCCAACTTACGGTTCTCATCTACCGACTGGGCACGTAGTGTTTCCAGTTGTTCCTGGCTATCCAGTATCTTACCTTTCACTTCTTCATGACGCGCTATCAGGTCTTGCAGTTGGTCTTGCTTTTCTTGTAAATCTCCTTCGCTTTCTGTACGTTCAGTATTCAGTTGTGTTATTTGGTTGGCTCTTTGGCCCTTTTCTTCCTGCACATGCTGTATACTACGTTGCAGGTTCATTACAGAGGTATCGGCAATAGCTACTTTCTTTTCTGCATCAAACTGGCGACGTTGGTTTTGCTGATACTCATTACGCAATTGTTCCAATATTGTTTTCTTGGCATCAAATGCACCACGTTTATCATCTACTGCTGTGCGCATACCTTCCAGCTCGTCACGCAGTTTTTCCAGTACTATACCTTCATCAGCTATTTGTTTATCTGCAAAAGCTATAGAATCTTCTAATTGTTGTAATTGCGATCCAGCACCTGATAAGAATTCATTCAGGCTCTTTTCACGCTCTTTCAGATAGTCCAACCTTTGTGCAGCCAGACGCTTGTCTGCTTCCAGTTGTTGTATACGGTTCAGCAATTCGTTGAAATGCTTTTGCATTCCACTCAATTCCTGTTCCTTCTCTATGAGTCTTACTTTTTCTTTCTCTATTCCGGCTTGTTCGCTGCCTACTATAGCTTCCAGCTGTGTTTTACGGTCTGTCTCTACATCGTGCTGTGCATGCAATTCTTTATACTGGTCATTGAAATTTTCCAGCGATGCTTTGGCCAGCTCCACACTCACTTCCTTATACTCACCTTTTATCTGGAAATAACGTTCTGCCTTCTTTGCCTGATTCTCTAATGTGCGAAGGTTATTGCCTATCTCAAACAAAAGATCCTCGATACGACTCAGATCTTGCTCTGTTCCTTCCAGTTTTTGTTTAGCTTCTTTCTTACGTGTCTTATAAATGGATATACCGGCAGCTTGCTCCAACATTCTGCGGCGCGATCCGTCTTTATCCTTGATGATATCATCCACCATACCTAGCTCTATGATAGCATAGGAGTCATTACTTACCCCTGTGTCTAAGAATAAGTTATGTATATCTTTCAAACGACAAGTAACATCATTAAGACGGTATTCACTTTCGCCATTCTTATAGAATTTACGTGTGATGGTAACAGTAGTGAACTCAGTAGGCAATAGATTACGGGTATTTTCAAATGTCAATGACACTTCAGCCATACCACTTCCAGCACGGGTACGTGACCCGTTAAAGATCAGATCTTCCAGATTGTCTGAACGCAATGCCTTGATCTTATGTTCTCCTATCACCCAACGTATAGCATCTACGATATTTGACTTACCACATCCATTAGGACCTACAATGCCCGTAATAGGATTATCCAGTAACACATGGGTCTTATCAGCAAAAGATTTGAACCCTTTTATTTCCAACGATTTTAAACGCAAAGCACATTTTTTTAGAGGGATGTAAATTTAGTTAATTCGAGCATTCTTACTACACCAATATTCCCAAAAATGAATGAATATCTTATATATACAAAAACAGCGCAATGCGATACATCTGTCTACTACAATTCCTGAGGGCATTCGACATCAGATACCAATAAAATAAATCTATCGAGACGCTTTAACCCTAAAAAAATCATATGATAACAATACCCACATAGAGCTTAAATATGTCTTTTACATGCTTTCAGATGCTACTTTTGCATCGATTCAGAAAATTATGGGTAAAGTAGCCATCAATATTGCCACAGGTAGTTTACAACAAAAAGATACAATAGTAGGTATAGACCTAGGTACCACCAATAGTCTCATTGCCATCGTGCGTCAAGACTCCAGAGAGCCTATTGCTCTTCGCGAGATAGATGGGCTTACTTTGGTACCTTCCATAGTGCATTTCGATACTTATGGCAATATCACCGTAGGTAATCCTGCCCGAGAGAAACTGGTAGCTGAACCGGAACGTACTATCTATTCTGCCAAAAGGCTGATGGGTAAATCATACAAGGATGTAAGTGCTCATGCCGATTTCTTTGCCTATAAGGTCATAGACGACAATACAGATTCATTAGTGAAGATACAGGTGGGCGATAAGTTCTATTCTCCTATCGAGCTTTCGTCTTATATACTCAAGGAATTAAAACACCGCGCCGAACATATCCTCAAAACAAATATCAGCAAGGCGGTCATCACCGTACCTGCTTATTTCAATGATGCTCAGCGTCAGGCTACCCGCGATGCTGGTCGTCTGGCAGGACTGGATGTATTGCGTATTGTGAACGAGCCTACTGCCGCCAGCCTTGCTTATGGATTAGGGGTGAATCCTGACGAAGAAAAAACCATTGTAGTATACGATCTGGGTGGGGGTACTTTCGATGTATCTATCCTACGTATCACCAATGGAATTTTCGAGGTACTCTCTACTAATGGCGATACTTACCTGGGTGGCGATGATATGGATCGTGCTGTAGCTCAATACTGGCAACAAGCTCTTGGTATCAGCGATGCTGATATGAAAGCAGATAAGTCACTCACACAACAATTGCGTGTTACTGCCGAAGAAGCCAAGAAACACCTTAGTAATAACGACACTTTCGAAAGTACTATCCTTGGCAGGAAGGTACATATCACTAAGGTGCAATTCAACAACCTGATACAAGCACTTATAAATCGTACCATAGATAGTTGCCGTTTGGCTTTGAAAGATGCCGAACTTACAATTGATCAGATAGACGCCGTAGTAATGGTGGGTGGTTCTACTCGTGTACCTCTGGTAAAGGACAGCATCCGCAATTTCTTCAAGAAAGACTTACATGATAGCCTGAACCCCGACGAAGTGGTAGCTCTGGGTGCTGCTGTACAAGCCGATATACTGGCAGGTAACAATACCGATATGCTCCTGCTGGATGTCACACCACTGTCATTAGGTATTGAGACAATGGGCGGACTGATGGATGTATTAATTCCTCGTAATTCTAAGATACCTGTAAAAGCAGGTCGTCAATATACTACTCACAAGGACGGACAAAGCGGTATGCGCATCTCAGTATTTCAGGGTGAACGCGATCTGGTACAGGACAATCGAAAACTGGCAGAGTTCAATCTTACCGGTATACCTTCTATGCCTGCCGGCCTTCCTAAAGTAGAAGTTACTTTCCTTATTGATGCCGATGGCATTCTAAAAGTAAGTGCCATCGAACTACGCAGCGGCACTGCTCAAAGCATTGATGTAAAACCTCAATATGGCCTAACGGATGAGCAGGTAGAACAAATGCTCATGGACTCTCTCACCCATGCCAAGGACGACATGAAAATACGTGGACTGGTAGAGGCCAGTACTGAGGCAGAACAAATGCTGGATGTGACCGATAAATTTGTGAACAAACACCGCGCCTTACTTACTCTAGATGAACTAAACCTTACAGCACAGCATGTACAATTACTACGTGATGCTATTACAGCTAAGGACAAAGACCGTATACAACGCGAAACTGAATTACTCAATGACATATCCCGTCCTTACGCAGAGCGTGTAATGGATGCAGCCCTGAAGGATGCCATGAAAGGTAAGAAGATCCTATAAATTTTAGGCTTTCACCAATACCTGTACGGTATTACGTGTTTTTTGTTCTAGAAATATTTGCTTGCCTTTAGTAAGCTCTGCTAGTATTTCAGGAGTATAATGGCGTATGGTCAGCAGTCCCATATTTTCATTGCGCAATACACGATAGTGTTTACCTAGTTCATGTATCAGCTCCTGCAGTTTATCCTCTTTCTTATCTACACATGCCACAAAACTGATCGCTGCATTTTGTATCATATTGATCTTGATATGCAGCTTGTCAAAAATGCGATAGATATAGCTTAGGTAATCTTCTGTAATGAATGCAAAATCTCTGGTAGTCACTTGCAACAACACTTGATTCTCTTTCCATACTATCAGTGGAGGGTAGACAGCATCCTTTACTTCATTCTGGATCACAGTACCTTTTAGTTCCTTATTCAGAAAACACTTTACATACAGCGGTATATTATTATTTTGTAGTGGCTTTATGGTCTTAGGGTGTATTACTTGCGCACCATAGTAGGCCATTTCTATTACTTCATGATAAGTAATCGCTTCTATCTTTACCGTATTGGGAAATTGTTTGGGATCTGCATTCAGCAATCCTTCCACATCCTTCCATATTGTTACATCTTTAGCATCCAGCATAGCACCTAGCAGTGCGGCTGTATAATCAGACCCTTCTCTACCCAATGTCACAGATGCATTATCCACAGTAGCTCCTATAAAACCTTGGGTCAATACACTTTTACCTGCATTCAGCTGTCTGCCAATTATATGCTCTGCTCTGCGTTGAGAGTATGCTATATCTACTTTTGCATCACGGAATGTCTCGTCAGTGCGTATCACATCTCTTATATCCATCCACTCGTGTACATAGCCTTCTTGTTTCAGATAGAAAGAGAAGATAAGTGTAGACAACAACTCACCGATACATACTATCTGGTCGTAAGAATAATCGTATTTACTGCCATGTGCGTCATCTACAGCCCATTGTAGTTCCGTAAAATGAATATTCAATTGTGCAGCTGCTCCTATATAGTACGCTGGTTTCAGGAGATCCTTTGCGTAATCTAAATGCTTTTGTTCCAGCAACAATACCAATTGATGCGCTTCATGCTTATTACCATGACAAGCTGTAGCCACTATTTCTTCCAGTGCATTAGTTGTCTTACCCATTGCAGACACTACCATCAATATAGGTTGCTCTGCTGTTGTAATAATAGGCAGCAAGGCCTGCATACGTGTAGGTGTCAATATGGATGCTCCTCCAAATTTGTAAACTCTCATTATATCCTATGACTAAAAGATCAAAAAAACTTATCTGAATAACTCTTCTATACTTTGTGGTCGTATATCTGCCAGCCAATGAAATCTGCTCAATCTCATGGTACCGATATTGGCCTGCTGTATGGGGGTCATCGTCTGTTTCACATCTTCCTCAAAAAGAATATGGTCTATCTTCTTAGTGTTGAAGTATACTTTCATGCGCTCACTAGTCGCCTGGTTCACTCCCAAATAGGCAGCAGAATCATCCTTTGCATAATATATGCTTTCTGCATTCGGTTTCACTATTATATGGGTCAATTCATTGTCCTTAAAATATCCCGTTAGTGTTTTACCTTGCACTTGGTCATACATATTTGCTTTTCCCGGACCTGATTGCGATACCAAAAATGCTTTTTCCGGCACATACAGTCTCTTGATACTGCTACTGTCCACATATATAAGTATGGTATCTCCTGTTATCTGGCTCTTACGTGCCCATGCCACAGGAGAGTACATCATCTTAATCACAGAGTCCTTTTGCGAATAACTGATACTATCACAACGCCCTTGCAGCGAATCAGAAAATATCAGGACATGATGGTAACCTATAAAATAACGTGGCCTGGTAGAGTCTATCGTAGTAGTCGTTGTGTCTGCTACCATCCTTGTCACTATTTTACCTTTTTTATTCTTAGTTTTCACCTCTATCATCTTTTTCACACTGTCAGATGCTATAGGTGTCGGTTGAGAATAAAAGGTATCTGCCCTAATGAACAAACTGTCCTTTCCATTCACTGTTTTCAATACAGGCTTTATATAGGCAAACAGTCTGTGTGTCTTTCTGTTGTATTCACTATAACCACTATACATGGTAGTATGCTGTGTAGTATCTATGCTCACCACATTACCCCATGCCTTTCCCATTCCGCTGATGCTGCTATAGTCTATGGTATCTGCTTCTATTATCTGATCTTCATTTACAATAGTAGACCTGGTATCAAAATGTGCAACTTCATTTTTCGAATCATATGTACCACTTATGGTACGCAATGTCTGTTTCTTCCCATATACTATCGATGAGTCAAAAAATGTAATGAGCTTGGTCTCCGAATTATAACCCAGATCTTTCGATGTGATCGTATCATCCGGCCCTGTCACGTAGACGTTCTTTGTAAATCTCGAATCCTTACTTTTAGCATTATAGAATCCTTCTTCGCTATATACTGTTGTACTATCACTTTCCAATGTACCTCCATTAGTATATACTCCCGTCTTAGTGCCTAAGTCGTAGGTTAGTTCTTCACAACTTAGTTTACTCTTTATATCATAAAGCACCACATCCCCACGCATATAGGCCAATTTGCGGTTACTGGTATATCGCAGATAGTCGCTTTCGGCATGTGTGCCTCCCGGCTGTACAATTTTCACATGCCCAAATCCTTCCAGATTATTCGACTTCGTATCTATGTATGCACTATCACAATACATCAGGTTCTCACCTTGCCTTATGATAACATTTCCTATGAATTTATTTAACTCGCCTGAGTCGGTAGTAGTATGAACAAAACGGTCCCCATGGGGCTCAATAGCTATTTTGTTGCTTGTATCGGCCGGCTTCTGTGCAAACGAAACAGAACTATATAGTAACGACAGCAGGCATAATAGAATATTACGCACATGCTTTCCGCTAAGCGAAGGGAATAAACTCAGTCTTTGTGATGGCACTAAAATGATGGCTGTTAGATTTAGGCGCAAAATACTAAAAACACAGCGCATTCATCCATACTTATATAGCATCGTTTTGCAATTAATAAGCAATATGAATAGCCCTTATGAAAAAATATTATGTTAAAAATCTGTACCTATTGAGAAGTATACTATCGGTTTCTTAGCCCCTTCTATATTCCAGGCTGCATCCAGCCTTATAAAGTAACTGAACAACATGGTGCGCAGCCCTGCCCCATAACCCATTGCCATAGTGGCGGGTGCAGGCAATTCTATCAGGGCACTTACCTCCTGACTACGGGTTTGAGAGCCCCGCACAAAATAATATCCATTAGTACTGTTATTAGTGGGTAGCAATCCGTTCCAAGCAGAACCTATATCGCAAAACGCCACCAACTGCATATATCTTAATAAAGAAGATTGTATGGGCCTTTTCATGAAGGTAGTAAATACCGGCAGTCGCACCTCTGTATTCATAACTGCATAGGTGTTACCACTCAGATAGCTTTGCTTATAGCCTCTCATATTATTAGCCAATGTCTGAAACGCAAATCCATTCAGATCTCCTCTTCCGGTACTGCTCGATTGAGAATTGATCCAATTATCTACTCCACCCATCAGATACAGTAGCTTCTCCTTACCATCAGAGTGTGCACATGCAAAACGTTGAGCCCATATCAGGTTCTTATACAGTTTTGTATAGTTACGTATATCCGCACCAAAATCATATAGATTGATACCCCCTTTATTCATTTGCAACATCCCTTCTGTCCAAAATTTATAACGTATACCATTACGTATGTTCAGCATAGGGTTGGTAGTATTATCAAACACATATTCCAGTCGGGCTATACTCCAGAATTGCTTATCATTAGGTGGTGCATATTGGTAGCTCAATGAGTCTTGCGATTTGAACACAGATACATCTTCTCTCAATGCCATGCTCATACGCACACTCCTGATATGATCCAGTGGATAATTGGCACTACCTTGTATCATATTGGTAGTGGTTTTCATTAATTCAGAAATGGGATATTCATATCCTGGAAAATACACATTCACATTCTGGTAGTTGGCACTTCTCAGGTATAGTATATTCCAGTCTACTTTGCGGGTCACATTCTCATATTGCAAAAAGTAGGTAGAACCCGAAAAATTCATAGGCAATCTGAAACCTCCGGTAAAACGATGGTTCTCTAGTGCATCATTCAGACTCAAGGTGATCATTCCTCCCAACGGTGGGTTAGTATATCCTCCATCAGTTACAGTTTGATATTGGTTGAACAGTATACTATTATCCATCCTTATACTGAAATTATCCGGTTTGAAACCTAGTTTATAAAGCTCCGATTTCATTTTCACATACGAACTATCTTTCCCATCAGGTAGCTTATCTTTATCCATTTCCCCTAGTTCAGGCTCTTCAGCATCTATTTTCAGTGCATCTGCTTTAGCTATTTTCTCCTCAGGTGTTACTATAGGTTTTTCCGCTACTTGGGTGGTATCAGTAAACTCACTCTGGAACACATTACCTTCTTTCAGCACAGGTTCTACATCATGTTCATTATTTAATTTCTTGAGCTTGGTCCCTCTGCTACCATTGGTAATATTCAGTTCTGTCAGCCCTGCTGATTTCTCAGGTTTCTCTACAGATAGTGTAGTAGGGCTTAGCACTGCCGCCTTCACATTCTTGCCTGGTATCTCTAGTCCTTTGTAATATATCTTGTATTGCTTACCTACTTGCAGCACATCTGCTACTTGATTGCTGGCAGGGTTATATTGATGCGATAATATGTTCTCTGCATAATTGGTAATAGGTACAGAATAAGCAGTATCCATATTATTCCTATCTCTTTTGAACATCACTACATATTTGTTCCTGATACCGTTTTCATCATACAGGTAGGCGAAATTATCTGTCCCATATTGTATCGGTTGCGATATCACACCTTTATCTACCTTGGTACATTGCAACAGTTCTGCTCTTTGTGTTTTAGTATCGTAGAAGAATACATTCAGTGGTCCTGTAGGTAGTTCATTCAGTTCTTCTGTTACATGCAGATTAGGTTTCGGTCTGTTAGACAGGAACAATATCCCTCTGCGCGATGCTCCACTAATAAACATAGGTTGCACATCATCCCACAGGTCGTTGGTAATGTTCTTAAGTTTAGATCTCTTTAAGGTAAATTCATACAAATCAGTCTGGCTGTTCCTGATAGCAGAGAATACCATCTTATCATCATCCTCCATAAAGGTCATACCAATTACCCTGTCAAAACGTTTAGGTGGTATAATGTAATTCTCTATTCTGGCTTTTACAGAGTTATATATGCGTAGTCGGGTAGTTTTACCTTCCTTGTACAGTATCGCCATTTTGTACCCTGTATTAGACCATGCCAGCAAAGGATAATCGGGATCTACAGGTTCATTATAGTCTTTACGCCCCCCTGCCAATATCATAGAGCGTTCTTTCTCATCTTTCGTTTTCTGTATATACACTTTGTATTCACCATTCTTCCAGGCTACATAGGCCACATCATAGCCCTTAGGCGATACCTTCATATTTCTGATGGTGGTACCATCTACCGGCACTTTGATGTCTATCAGATTTTTGCTGCTGTCCGGCTGTTGCTGCACCAGCGAATCTTTAGCATAATTCAGTTTGTAAAAGTGTATACACGAATCATAGGCTTTCTTCACATTCATGCCCATGGTCATCTTGATACCATTATTCAGATTGCTTTTCAGCTGCATGGTATACAGCAGGTTCTTGGTAGTGTTTTCACCATATTGTGTAGCCACAAATTTCCAAAATGCCTTACCTGCCAGTTCCGGATATTTTTCTGACAACTCATAGAATCCTGTCTTGGGTCTCGCTACCAATATGTTCTTCCAGTCTGTATTGCTCTTTGTATCCCATCCATCTACCAGATAAGCTATGTACCCATCTGTGACCCACTGAGGCAAATTCAGCAATACTGCATTCTTTACCATCTCCCTGAAACTTTCTCCAAATATCATCCGCTGCATCACCACTCTCGACATGCCCGATCTCAACTGACGTTTCAGGTCTATATGCTCGCCCGTATAATATACGATCAGTTTATCACCTACCAGATCTATGGTACCTGCCGGACTATCCTCTGTGGTAGTACTGCTCTTGCGCCCCACATTGGTTTGTCTGAATTCATCATACGAATTATATAATATGATATTGAAACGGTGCGGAAATTGACCACCCATCTTTTTCTCTATGACACTGATGTCCTTCTCGGCCTGTTCAGATACGTAACGGGCTAATTCTATACCCGCAGCATCGTAATGGTATATACGAAAGTGCTGGGTATCAAAAAATTTCCATTTGAATTTGCGGTATTGTATCCTGTTTTGACCATATACTTCGGTATTGGTTTGGGCCAAAACCATTTCAGGCAATGCCATTATCAACATTGCTGCCAAAAAAATCCTCCCCGCCTTGTCCTTCCATTTCATGCCCATATCTCGGCTACTATTTAGTTTGACCCTTTCTCCGCAGCAAAAGTTTAACTATTGATCTTAACGAATAATTTTAGTCTTAAGTTTGCAAACTAAGTTACTATAAAAATCGCTAGGACGATGTTACATATCGATTATTTTACTTTTAATGCTTTTCAGGAAAACACCTATATCATACATAACGATGAAAAGCAGTGTTGGATTGTGGACCCCGGCATGTATGACAATTCTGAGACAGAAAAACTTATAGCTTACCTCACTAAGGAACAACTGAAACCTATGGGCATCATCAATACACATGCCCATTTAGACCATATATTCGGGGTACAGGCCATGATTGATACATACCATATTCCTTTCAGCCTCCATAAAAAAGAATTACCTGTATTAAAACAAGCCATGAATGCAGGGGCTCTTTGGGGTTTCCCTATGGCCTCCATTCCTCAGCCCGATCATTTTATCGACGAACACCAAATAATGACATTAGGATCAGATACCATACATGTCAAATTCACCCCTGGTCACTCTCCAGGCAGTGTAGTATTCTATTACCCTGCTGGTAAATGGGCCATTGGGGGCGATGTCCTCTTTGCAAGGGGCATAGGCCGTACCGATCTTCCAGGTGGCGACCATGAGACCCTTTTGAACAGCATACGTACACAATTGTTCGTTTTACCCGACGAAATCACTGTTTTCCCCGGCCACGGACCCGCCACCACTATAGGCCAAGAAAGGCTCTACAACCCCTTTCTCAATCAGCGATAACATTTCATTAAGATATAATAACCGCTGATTAACAAGATTTTCGATGGATTTATTAGACTTTTGACTCCTTAACCATGAGGACTTTAAACCATTGAAAATACTAAGAACATGAAACAAACACTTTTTTCAATTGTAGCTTTTGCCCTTTGTCTCAGCGCTGGTACTGTACTCGCTCAGAGCAACAATGATGCAAAAGAAGAAACCATTCTGATCTGCAAAAAAGGCAATCAACAGACTGTTATCGAGCTGAAAAAAGGCGAGGTATATGTAAATGGTGAGAAAGTTTCTACTTCAAATACAAATAATTACAACAGCTCTAAAGTATCCCAAAGAGATAGAAGCTCTTATACTGCCGAGCGTCCTCAAAACATATCTACCTCTGCCGGCGATGAAAATATTGGCGAGGCTACACAATACTGCTCCCTAATGGGTGTTTTCGTAAACCCTAGAGAATCTAAAGGCGGTGCTTATGTAGAAAGAGTGAATGCCTACACCCCTGCTGCCAGAATGGGCTTGCAGAAAGGCGACCTTATCACAGATATAGATAATAACACTATTGGTAATTCCCGCGATTTCCTCGGTCTAATTCGTAGTTATCAGTCAGGACGCAAAATATTGGTCACTTTCCTCCGTAATGATCAAAAATTCAGATCATTCTCTGTTCTGACCAACAAAACTTATAATGATCAAATGACCACACAACCACCGGTAACTACTACCAGTGTTGTTTCTTCTTCAAACGAAACCGACCTGCCTCGCACAGTAGTACTTTCTTCTAAAGAATCAAAGACCACTACCAAAAGAACACGTGGCACAGGCGACGGTCTTTTAGGGGGCAGTGGCAGATACTACGACGATTACTCTTTCGAGTCTGCTAACAAAATGGGTCTCATAGTAGAAGATCGCTCTATGGGTCGTGGTGTAAGAGTATTAGATGTATTACCTCACTCAGCTGCCGACGAAGCCGGTATGCAAAGAGGCGATGTCATCATACAATTCAATAACGCTAAGATCACCTCTCTCGACGACTTACAAACCATCCTGATGGATTACAAACCTAACGACAGAGTACGTGTACACTATATGCACAACGGCGATAAAGTACAAACCGATATGACACTTCAAAAGCAAGTCTCTATCAAAGATCTCTAAACCAATTCCGATTGTATAAGAATATGAAAGCCTTCGCATTGTGCGGGGGCTTTTTATTATTTACACCTTGTTTATTTCCTTTTTGCAGCGTGCTTTCTCCTTACTATCCCGCACCCACGGCGTTGGCACCATTCATCGTTCGGAATCGCTACTCCTTTACCAGTCTTGTTACTGCTCTTGCTCCTGCTGCATCTGTCAGTTCCAGCAGGTACATGCCTCTCGGTATATCATATAGCCCTATTGCATTATTGCCCAACTGTAGTGTGCCTTGTTGCACTCTCTGCCCCAGCAGGTTTTGTATAGTATAGGTAGTAGCAGCCATTACCCCATCTATATACAGTATATCATTGGCAGGGTTGGGGTATACATTCTTAGCCAGTTTATTCAGTGTAGCCACTCCCTGTGGCCATACTATCACCTTTACAGTATCGTATGTAGATACACCACACAGTGTTTGCTTTACTACATAGCTGGTGGTAGTAGTGGGCTTTACCCACAGCCCACCTCCGCTATCTATAGGGGTACTATTACCTAGCACATACCATGTGTAGGGCATAGCCTCATCATGTAGGCCTATATAGGCACTATCTCCCAGGCCTATTATGGTATCATGCCCTGCATAGGCTATGGCATCGCTGGCTATTACGCTTACGTCGTCTATTAAGTACCAAGTGTAACTATTCCCATTTAATGCAATAGAATGACTCGTATGTGCTTTATCCCTAAAATTTCCAATGGTTATAAATTTCTCATTACCTGTTGCAGTAAATGTACCCTGTATTTTCACCCAATGCATAGTATCATAAATGATAGTTGTATTCTCCACCTGCGGTATGTAGGTTGTTTTTGGTGCTGCGCATCCAACAGAATCTGTATTATCTATACTACCATTATCCAGATAAGCACCAATATTAGCTATGGCATAATCAGATGCCTCCTCTAATACTGTATAGAAAGTTACACAATATTGTTTGCCCGCTATCAATGATTGCAACAATCTTCCTTGTAAGTAATCACGATAATAATTGCCACCGGGAATACTTTCATCATAATACATGATCAATTGCGCCATTCCTCTACCCGAACGTGGGTATTGATAAAAATCCCCATTGTTTGGTACACCACAAAAGGGATTATTTCCTGCACAAACATTGCAATATTCAGGTGCACATATTGGAGGGTTTGAAAGAGTATCAATAGGAGACCAATAATCTGCTGCCTTTATTTGATTCCAATCATTGGGGCAGTATGAATACTGTTCAAGGCTTGGGTTACGAACTAAATTGACTTGTGCATACAAAGATGCATGCATGCAAAATAGTAAGAGGTATATGGTAAAAAGGTTTTTCATACGTGTTGTATAAAGTTAGGTAGTATTGCAACAAAAAAGCCATCACAGTAGCGATAGCTTTTAAAGTATAATTCAATAAGTAGGGAAGTCCATTAGGAATGTATCAGCAACTCCTTACCCTTCAGTATAGGCACTACAGGGTGTAGATTGGGGGTAGAGCAATACTCCATATCCTTCTCCAGTCCATATGCTGATAATCTGATGTAGTGAGAACTATCCATTAAAAATGATATGAAATCATCCCCCTCAGTACGTTGGTATAAATGATAGGCCGCACGCGCACTATCACAGTTTATAGAGAAACTATCTTTCACCGCATTCACCACCGCCCCTGCAAACAGAGTATCCTCCATATTGAACCTATCCTTCCATGCAGCGCAACCCAGCAGCACATTCTTATTCTGCCCCATCAGAAACTCAGACACCGCCTGCAGATTCAGGAAAGACCCTGTTATGATCACCGCAGCGTCCTTTACCATATGTAGCAGTCTGGTGCCATTGGTAGTGGTCAGTACCAGGGTCTTATCCTTTATAAACTCAGTAGGATACTCCGATGGGGAATTACCATACTGTAAGCCTTCGGCCACCTTGCCATCACGTTCCCCCGCAGTGATGCTGTTAGGGGTCTTGCTGCCCAGTTCTATACACTCCGGCACAGTTGCTACAGGTATCACGCTCTTGGCGCCATTGTGCAGCGCAGCCGCTATAGTAGAGGTAGCTCTGAAAACATCTATGATAACCACTACAGCATCTTTGGTATCATACAGATGCAATAATGCCGGTGATAAACACACTTCTAATTTGGGCTTCCTATCTATGCTCATAACAAGTAATAAAACGACTGCAAGATAAAGTATTAGGGCAATGAGTAAAACAGGTACTAAATAAAAACGCCACGTAAACTACGTGGCGTTGATAATATATTGTGTGAGGTATTAATAAACCCACATGTCATGCTCTTTGTTGAAAACTTGTTCAGCAGTACGTTGTCCTTCATACAACTGTTCCATATTCGTGTAGTTCAACTCTCTGAAACTTGCATCGAATGGGTTGCTCACCTTAACGATACGGCTAGAGAAGAAACGTCCTTCGAAATAATCTTCCCATGTCATACGAGCTACATCATTTTCAGGATTGAATACTTCATACTGAACCAATGTTTCACGAAGTTCAGGATAGTATAACCAGAACATAGCTTGTGATGCACGATAAGAACCATCTTCATTGTATTTATCCATGTAAGGAGCTAAACCAATGATACGAGTTACCATTCTACCTACATTACGATCGAAGTAAACTTCTTCCTTAACTCTGAATTTAGTAACGGCGTCAGGATTGAAATCTCTTCTAGTAACTTTCATTACTTGTTGTCCGGTGATAGGATCTTCTACATACAATGTATCAGATTTACCGGTAAGCATTTCCATTACCTGATCTTTAGTAAGAGCTTCAGTAAAGCGATCGTCGAAGTTAGAGTAAGCTTTTACTTTACCAACTTTAATAGCATTGATCAACAACTCGATGAACATACCACCACCTGTAGTTTCGTCTCCAGGGAAACGGAATACAACGTTTTGTTTTTCACGGCTATCGATCTCGCGCCAAACTTTCTTCAGCCACATGATGTCAACTTCACGGATAGGCTGCCAAGGCACTACTGCATTGATATGCGGTACTTTATCAGCTACACCGTCTCTTACCAGAGATGGTTTCCATCCGGCTTTAACAGCATTTGAAGAAGCGCTTTGAATTTGCGGGTCAGTCATTGAACTGTTCTGAGCAAAAGCTACACTGCCTACGAAAAGTAACGCAGATGAAGCGACAAGTTTATAATAATTCAGGATACTCATAATCCTCATGCGATTTGCTTAGTTAATATTAATTAAGAGTCAAAGTTATAGAATTAATTGGACGTTGACGTTTATCTGGTCCTACAGCTTTGATTTCTTCTATAAACACTTTATCTCCCGGTTTAGCTCTTTCCATGGCTTGTACCACTTGTGCATTTGAACTAAAACGAGCGTTATTACATAAAAACGGTCCTATCAACTCACCACGTTTAGGTAACATACTGAATTGGAAGCTGGTAGTAGTGAAACGAGCATCGAAATCGAACGCTTTCAATGACGCTACCACACCCGCTTGCGCTCTGAATGTAGAAGAAGCCATAACACCGTTACTCTTATTACCTACTTCAGCTACAGGATCCGGTATGTACTTAACACGCACCATTTGTCCACCTACTTTCTTAGCACCTGCTTCTTTGGTCTTAGCCATGATAGCAGCTTCTACAGTACCTTGTTGAGAAACAGTAACATCGTATTTACCTTTTTCTTTACCCGGAGTAACAGTAGCACCTGGGATATTTACATAAACATCTTCCAGTGAATAACCTGCCGCACTCACAGTTACAGGATTAGGTACACCAATATAGAATACGTTCATCTTATCCAGCTGCATTGAAGCACCTGTAGAACCCACCATGTATTGGAATTCGTAATTCTTAGTTTCTTTTCTATCACCTAAGTCAACTGTAACAGAACCACGTACAGTTTGAAGACCTACACCACCTGCAACAGTTTCCCATTGTGCGATACCGTCTTGTATTTTAGAGATATGACCACCACCCGGATTAACCTGAAGTTGTGCAGCTTTGTTATAAGCTACCATCATGATGCTGGCTTCTACTTTTTGTCCTGCTAATACATAACTGGTTTTAGGTACACCTATCGCAGCTATTTCGTCAAACTTCAACTCTGATTGGTGAGCTTCTGCAAACAATTCCTGTACTGCTAATGCTTCTGTATTACGGATGTCATTTTGATACTTAGACATCAATGCTACGATAGCCATTACAGGCATGTTGTGGAAGTTACCGGTAGACCAGTCAGCCTGAGGATTGTTATCACTTTTCTTAGGGTTAGTGATATCAATAGGAATTGCTTTTTCGATCTTAGCTTTTTCCTTAGGATCCATCATGCTCAACACTTTGCTACGGAACTCTGAAAGTTTGGTTTTCAATGAATCACCACCTTTCTTTTCTACCAATAACAAGGTACTCGCATCGATATTACCTTCAGCTTTGATCTCTTTTTCAGCTCCTTTATCAGCTTCCAGATAACCACCGGATTGAGTGATGATTCTATCTTTCCAAGTTTCCAGATAGTTGATCATAGCTTGAGCATCAGCTTTTATCTGCTTAGCTTTATCGTTATAAGGTTTTACCCTATCACGTTTAGCAGGCTGGTTTTCATTGTCCTGAAAAGCCTGATACAGCTCATTATTTTTACCGGCAATCGATGAGTTCGACTGAGTAATACTTGTGTTGATGATCTTGAACGCGTGCAATATCTCAGATGAGATATTAAGGGCCAGCATCGCTGTCAACACCAAGTACATCAGGTTGATCATTATCTGCCGCGGCTCTTTAGGTATAGACATTCTTTAGCTTTTACTAAATTATTAAGAATGAAGTTTCGGTTCTCTTACTTGTATTGAATATTAACGGCCTTGCATAGCTGAAAGCATGTTGCCATATATTTGGTTCAGAACACTCAGGTTTTGAGCCAACATGCCAATTTGTACTTTCGCTTGCTTAGCATCTTCAGCACTTGAAGCCATTGCATCAGATGCACTTACCAGATTGCTATAGAATTTGTTCATAGCTTTCAGATGGTTGTTAGCATCTTGCAGTTCTACTTCATATATCTGATTCAATGAACCCAAGTTTCTTGAAAGAACTTGTACTTGTTCGTGGAATTTCAGTGTATCATCAGCAGCGTTATTGAAAGAACTCATAGTCTTAGTAGCACCCAAGAATGTATTCTTCATTTGGCCTAATGCATCTGCAGCTTCACGTGCACTTTGTGAATAAGTACCTGTAGCAGCAGTAACATCAGTGATGTCTTTCATTTGATTAACTGTCTGACCGAATTTTTGGAAATTCTCGCCTAACTTTTTCATGTTAGCAGGAGTGATGTCCGCATCGTTCAGCATTTTATCCAGTGATGCACTAGATGAACCTGCATTAGCAGCAGTGTGCACTTTGATACCTTTACGGTAAGCCTCTACATGTGGATTTTCATCCAGATCAGGGTAGTAACGCTCCCAGTAGTAATCTTTGTGTGGAGGAAGAATACCTAACATCGCAAAGATAAATGCTTCTGTAAGCATACCTGTTGTAAGC
>JBAWXE010000006.1:0-64258 GCA_037144255.1 Bacteroidota bacterium
AGAAGAAGCCCGTACAAAAGCTATGTCTCACGTTAAGGAGATCATGGAAGAGGCCAAACTCAATGCATCTAAGGAAGCTAAGAAGATCATTATTCAAACGATACAGCGTACAGCTGCTGAGCAGACCATTGAGAATGCAATTACTGTATTCAATCTGGAAAGTGACGAGATCAAAGGTCAGATCATCGGTCGTGAAGGTCGTAATATCCGTGCGCTGGAAGCTGCAACAGGTGTAGATCTTATCATAGACGATACCCCTGAAGCCATAGTGCTTAGTTGTTTCGATCCGCTACGTCGTGAACTGGCTCGTCTTTCTTTACAACGTCTGGTACAGGATGGTCGAATTCACCCTGCCCGTATTGAAGAAGTAGTAGAAAAGACCAAAAAACAACTGGAAGAACAAGTAATGGAAATAGGGGAACGTACTATCATAGAACTAGGTGTGCACGGACTGCACAAAGACCTCGTGCGTATGATAGGTAAAATGCGTTTCCGTTCATCATATGGTCAAAACCTATTGATGCACTCTAAAGAAACAGCTAACCTTTGTGGTATCATGGCTGCTGAATTGGGCTTAGGTCAGAAGGTCGTGAAACTGGCTAAACGTGCCGGCTTACTGCACGATATAGGTAAAGTGCCTGATGAAGAAACAGAATTGAGCCACGCCTTGCTGGGTGCTAAGCTGGCAGAGAAAGCAGGCGAACATGCGGCTATCATCAATGCTATAGGAGCACACCACGATGAAATGGAAATGACTTACATCATATCTCCAATAGTACAGGCTTGCGATGCTATCAGTGGCGCGCGCCCTGGTGCTCGTCGTGAGATGATGCAAAGCTACCTGCAACGTATCAAGGAACTGGAAGGATTGGCTATGGCTTATCCGGGTGTTGAAAAAGCATACGCTATACAAGCAGGTCGTGAATTGCGTGTAATTGTAGAAGCAGATAAAGTAAGTGATGCACAGAGCGATACACTTTCTTTTGAGATAGCAGATAAGATACAAAAGGAAATGCAGTATCCTGGTCAGATTAAAGTGACTGTGATACGCGAATTGCGTGCAGTAAATATTGCACGATAATTTCCTATTGATATAATTACAACCGCCCTGATACCATCAGGGCGGTTTTCTTTTTGTATAATCTTGATGTTCTGAAATTATTTAGGCAGCTACTGCTATTTGTTTTACCAATACGCGTTTGGCTATAGGTAGCAGGGTCTCATCCAGTGGTATATTCAGACTGGATTCTACACTGAATACTGCCGGGTTAGGAAGTATAGGATATCCTTGTACTAATTCCTTTTTTATTTGTTCGTAAGTATTGATGATATTTTTCATCCACCTATCTATGTATTGCACTTTGATACCTCTGTATTGTGCATTCTGATGTTCAAATAGCGTTATGGCATAATAGTAAGCTCGTATCTCTGCCAGCTGTTCGTATCTTATGAGCATATACCCTTCATTCTTGTATAAGGGTATGATACCTACAGGCTCTATATGCAATTGCCTTTCCACTATCTCGTATATCTCAGCACCATTATCTATAGTGCCTTTCATTTTGGTCACTGCATATTCGGTAATGTGCTCCAGTTCCTCCATTAGGTCGTCATCTGCCAGCATTTGTTCATACAGCAATTCCAGCTGTTGCATATCTACAGCGCCCAGTTTCTTGGGGAATTGATCTTTCAGAAATTTCTTATTGTTACGGAATGAGACCAGATTGTTATAGTGGAATATCACATCTGCCAACTGTGGATATAATTTGGTCTCTGAAAAACAACTGCTTACTTCTTTCAGATAAGCCAGTAATCTATATTTCTGTAGTTCGAAATCTATATAACCTTCTATGAACCATGTTTCGCTAAGTATCATATGCCAGATCGTTTATCTAATATACTAAAACAAAAACGATGCCACAAACATCAATATTGCAAGGAAATAACAGAATTTTAGAAGATGGCTATTTTATGACATACTCAATTAACTCAATAAGACTAGAATTCTATGTGCGTTCTCACACCGAATATGTGAATACTACCATGGTCTTTATTATATGCAGGGTTAAGTATAAACTGGTAGTCCGGTGTTACAATGAAATTTTGACCTATGTCTATAGCATATTGCAATTCTATTACCAGCTCATTACCATAGTTCAGTTTGCCATCACCTAGCATAAAGCCATATCCCCCTTGAGCCAGATATTCTCTATGGTCCTGTGATATTCCGTTTATAGCAAAGCCAATGCCTACTTTATCATGATATCTATCCCAAGCGGTGCCGTGTACATATAAGCCCATACTCAGAGAATGATCTATCTCAGCAAAAGAGAAGGACTCAGTCTTGCCATCATTCCAGCTGAAACGTGAGAAGAAGCCGGCATGCTTACCTACAGGTTGTTCCAGATTTACAGAGAAGCCATATTTTACTGTATTAAATCTACGTGTGTTGGTAAGACTTTGAGAGGCGTTGTATATATATGTGGTATCATCTATAGCGGTGTGCACTGCATTTTTATAAGTGCCCATATTAGCATGGTTAACAAATCCTAATATTCTGAGTATACTATGTTTCTGGTTGTGAAAATGAAATGGCTTTTCTAATTCCGCATTCAGTCCATATCCCTGATTATTAATATTGCCTTCTAAATCCAGAAAACGATGGTTATCTAATGGCCCGTTTGAATAAATAGGCTCCATTGCTATTCCGGCTCTAGCAGACCATGTAGGTGAGATGTACTCTGTAACAAATGCATAGGTATAACCCTTAGTATTAGATGAATAGTCCCATGCGCCTGATGCCATCATAGACCAGTTGAGGAAGCGCGTCCTAGGGTCATGGCTATAATGATTTCCATCAAACATATCAGACAGGGTGATTTTGCCTAATGTAAACACTAGTCTTTTAGTAGCTACTAATTCTCCCAGTTGATTGGCAGAAGGAGAGATGTATTGTTGTTCTTTGCTAAGAGATAAAGATTGTCTGAAGAACAAACGTGCTATATACAAGGTAGGAGCGGGGTTACCAACACGAAACACCTCTCCATTCACATAGCCGGCTACACCAACAGTACCTGATAAGCCGGAGCCTCCGGCTACTTCAGGGTCTAGGTATAAACTCCCTCCTTTCCATAGCTTAGCACCCAAGTAGAATGTAGAACTAAGAGAGGTCTTCATTGTTTGGTCTCTGAATGTATTGCCTGTAGTGTTATTCGTATTATAGCCTGTATATCCCGAATCAGCAGCAGCTACTTGTCCCACTAATGTTTGTTGAAAACTGTATCCAAATTTTTGAATGGAATCTGCTTGGTCTTGTGCCAATAAGAGGGTAGGCAACAATAAGAGTATGATAAGATAACGCATGTATATGTGTTTGTTCCCAATAAAGTTAATAGATACATCATTAGGTAGCTAATGTACAGACCAACAATTGCACTAATAACTTCAAGGCCCTGTTCAAACTTATTTTCCCCATTATTGTTTCATGGTCATAGAACTTTTTTTGATTAATCTTTCAGTTATTCACATTGAGATAGGCTATCATTTGTCAAATCAAAAGTATATTCAGTGCCTACTTGCAATTGTTGTACAATATTTAAATGGTTATCTACCAGATATAACGCTTGCCCTGCTGTTTGATCATAAGTTTGAACCTTGATCTTATATTGTTGAGGTGCCTTAATATACAATGATTATGCTCTTATGATTGGATTTTTTGAATATTTATTCAGATAAATATCTTCCAAACTATTCACATATAGTTCCTTAAATACGAAAAAGGCCCCTCTATACAGAAGGGGCATATAAATATGACCTGCGTTATTCTATTCCTTGACTATTATTGTGTTGGTATGCAGAGTTTCATGATCTGTGTGTAATATATAAGTACCATTCGGCAGCATGTTCATCCATATGGTTTGTTGATCACTATTTACACTAGTATTGTACAGTTCTTGTCCTAGCATATTGTATATTATTACTTTACTACCTATAATGCTATTCTCTATTATCAATTTGTCCTTAGCAGGATTCGGGTATATCAATATTTGTTTGCTCAGGGTAGAAGTAGATATACTACTAGGTGTGCAATCATCTTGCATGCCATCATTACAAAGTTTTGCAAACCATATATCTCCCGATCCATGTGCGGTACCACTTACATCATGGTCTGTAGTGCCGGTATGTCCTACCAATACAAATCCATTCTCTCTGTCTGTAGAAATAAATCCTTCGAAATCCTGCCCCGTACTACCATAATTATTGGCCCATGCTTTATTGCCATTAGAATCTAGGCGCACTACAAAAATATCATATAATCCTTTCGCATTCGTGATGTCTCCATCTGTAGATTGGGTGTGACCACTTATTACTACCCCGTTATCGCAAGTGCCATGCATGGCAAATACGAAATCATCAGCTGTACCTCCAAATGTTTTGCTCCATATTATTTTACCTGTATCATCTGTTTTGAATGCCCAGTAATCCATACCACCATGTAGTCCACTTACTTGCCCGTCATTACTGGTAGTATATGCAGCACAAATAAACCCACCATCATCAGTAGTGCTTACACCATATGGTCCTTGCCCAGCGCTGCCTCCAAAGCATTTAGCCCACATTATTTTTCCTGTATCATTGATATTCAGCAGCCATACATCTTCTGTGCCGTGTAGTCCGTATACATCACCGGTAGTACCATTGGTTTGTGCACTTACAATATATCCACCTGTTTTTGTTTGGGTGATGGTCATAGGCATTTCTTCGGTTGTAGTGCTGGCACCACCATAATTTTTACTCCATATTATGTTGCCTGCTGTGTCCAGTTCGGCTACCCATACATGTTTGGTAATTCCATTACCTATCATACGTCCCAGTATTACTAAATGGCCATTACTGAGTGCAACGATCGATTTAATATTACCTGCTTGATCACCATGAAAGCTTTTCATTTTTTTGATATTGCCATTAGCGGGTTCTAACCATGCTACAAAGCCAATATCATATCCTGTTAGAGTAGGTTGAGACACAGTGGCAAAATCCCCATCTATAGAAAGAGAATTGCCACCAACTATGTAATCAGTAGCTGTTATTGCTACAGCATTGATGTTATCATCTGCAGTACCACCTATGGCTCGGCCCCATAGAAAATTTCCTATCGAGTCTACCTTGATGGCCCAAGCATCACTTGTGCCACCATGATAACCCACTACTTGTCCATCATTGCTTTGTACCCAGCCTCCTATCAGAAAACCTTTATCAGGTGTTTCTACTACATTACCTGAGTGGTCGTCAGCCGAACCCCCATATAGTTGTGAATGCTGTATCACAGGTACTGTTTGTGCAGATACGGGCAATACTATGCTCATGGCACTGATCAGTGTTAGGAAAGTAAAGAGTTTTTTCATCAGTTTTCATTTTTTGACGTGAGGACACTCGCAACATACATAAAGACATCTGTATTGTTTAATTAGTTGGATCCAAGTAGTTATTATTATTATTCTATTATGATTATTTTATAATGATAGCAAATAGCTATCTAATATTTCAATGTGGATATCTTGTTGCCAATTCGTTGAAATGCTTTGCAGTAAAGATTTTGACAATTTTGTTCTGCTCTTTGTGGATATCTCTTTTTGGATTTCCTTTTTGTCTCATAGTACATTTGTGCTCTATCGCAAACCATTTAAAACATCATAAACTATGAACATGCAAAAAATCGCCCTTGTACTTATTCAGCAGTACTACACTCAGTTACAAGACCTCAATAATGCCATCAGCCTCCGTCCGGAATCTGAACGTTTCCCTACTTCCAAAGAAGTTGATATCATGCGCAAACTCTTATTCTGCATAAAAGAGCTACGCAAGGAAATGGCTTTTATGGAGAATCAGGAACAAGTAATACCTCAGTTAGAAGCACCTCAAGTGACAACTACTAACACCTCATTTACTTCAGCCACCATACATAATGGAGTGTCTCTATTTGCAATGCCTACTATTGATAGAGTGCATAAAAAGAACAGTAGAATTACTAAGATAGCTCAGCAAAAGTCAAATGCTAATAAGCGAAATACTCGATGATATCGTGGCACTCCCTATTATTTGATATTTGTCAAATGATAGTGATATAGTCTGCACTACATTTGATATCATGAAAAGGATACCCATATTGCTCGTTTATCTACGATTGCTATTAGGATTAGTTATTCTAGTATTAGCTATCCTGCAACTTGCATATGCACGCAATATTATTATTGCGCTCATTACTATTGGATTGATATCTGATATTCTCGATGGTATCATTGCTCGTAGGCTAGGTATATCAACAGAGAAGTTGAGAAGATTAGATTCTGCCATAGATCAGGCCTTTTGGATCATGATACTTATTGGTACTTGTATCATTTCGCCTGCATTTTATCAGCAGCACTATATACAGTTGATAGCTATTATTATATTGGAATGTATTGCGTATATATTCAGTTATGTCAAATTTCGTAAGGAAGTGGTGACCCATGCTATACTCTCAAAGATATGGACACTGAGTATGTTTGCTACTATCATACAGGCAATAGCCACTGGTAATTCCGGATCGTTATTCCATCTTTGCTTTTACTTAGGTATCATTACACGCTTAGAGATCATCCTTATTTTATCCCTACTACATAGCTGGGCCAATGATGTACCTTCTTTGTACCATGCATTGCAACTGCGGAGAGTTAAGGATATCAAAAGAAGCAAATGGTTCAATGGTTGATATTCAATGATCGTAATAAATCTCTTATAAGACTAATAATAGTTACTCTAAAACCAAACGTATGATACTTACTACCAGAGTTAGGCCCGCATGTACCAAACTCATGCTGACAATAATGGCAATGTATATTGTGGATACAGCATCTGCTGCATCTGCCGATTCGTTAAAGAAGAGTTTTCATTTCGAGGTTAGCTTCGGGCAGTCACTGTTATTTATCTCTAATAGTGATGTTATTAATATCCATAACACTGCCCATATAGTTATCCCCACATCATCTATGCTTTTATTTACAGAGCTGCGCAGTGATAAGAAAATTCGGATCCCTGTATTTTTTAATATCCCCATCTCCTCCAAAGAATTTTTGGTGGATGGACAGCTAGTGTATGAGTCTGCTTCACCAACCATAGGTTCAGGTATTGAGTTTAAATTATTTGAATTGAAATTGCCGGGCAAGATCAAATTCGATGCAGAAGTAGGGCCATTGCTAAGTATGGTAATAGATGGTAAAAACAGTCAATTGGCACCCATTCTTGCAGGTAGGATACGGGTAATGAGAGGAGAAAATTTTTTGATGTATCTGGGATGCAGCTATACTATGGGGCTCAATACGTTGGGTATGTTCTATGGTACAGGTAGTGTATTTTAATTATCATATTTCAATATTAGTACATAGAATAGGGGTAATTTTTTGTCGCATAGCTGTTTTTTTCATCAGTTTTATTTATATTACATATCTCACTAATAAAATTGTTCATTAATAAAAAGAAGCAATATGAAGAAAATATTACTCACAGTAGCAGCTTCCGCTGTTTGTATGCTTACTGCAAATGCACAACAGCGTACTGTTTTGTATGAAGAATTTACCGGAGAGAATTGCGGTCCTTGTGCTGCATATAATCCGGGACTGGAATCTCTGATGGCAGCAAATCCTACAAAAGTGATACATGTTACTTTTATGGAGCCTGTGCCTACTACCGGTTATTTTTATAAATCAGATAGTGTAGACAACCGTGCACGTTATGCTACGTTTACCCCGCCTTACGTAAATGGTTATTATCAACCATTATTTGGTACTTCTTATTTTACACCTTCAGGTGTACAGGATGGTAAGTTCCCAGAGTCTACCGGCAATATATCTGCTTATACACAAGCCATGTTGGATGCTGAGTATGCAGTGCCATCTCCATTTACTATTACGGCTACTCACTATTTCAATACTACACACGATAGTATTTTCCAAACAGTGAAAGTGCATTGTATAACACCTGTAACAGCTACACTGAAACTACGTGCTGCTTGGGTAAAGTCCATGAATTTCTCTCATGCACCGGGTAATAATGGCGAAACTCATTTTGAGAATGTGGTACGTAAAATGTTCCCTAACCAAGGTGGTACTATTATGCCTAGTATATGGACTGCCGGCATGGATAGTACTTTCACTTTTAAGGGAAAAATATCTAATCTGGATACATTTACAAATGTTACTACACTTGATTCTAACATGGTGATCTGGGTACAACAAGACCCTGCATCTGCGACTGCTACCAATGTACAGCAAGCTGCTAAATCTGTATATACTCCTCCTACAAATGTAGAAGAAGTAAGTGCAACAGCTTTTAACATCACAGTATATCCTAATCCTGCCAGAGAATCTGCTACAGTATCTTTCTATCTGCAATACAATGCTATGGTTGATATTAAAGTATTGGATGTAAGTGGCCGTGTTATAAAGAACCTAAGCAGTCAGGAAATGACTAGTGGCGCACATACAGTATCTGTATCTACAACTGATATGGCTGCAGGTGTTTACCTCATGAATGTACAAATAGGAGACAACACCACAACACAAAGAATGACCGTAGTGAAATAACGAATAGGGTATTATTTTTTTAAGTAAAGACCCTATATAGGGTCTTTACTTTTTTAGGGCTATTGGTATATTTTAAAATTGCACTTACCTTTGACGTAAGTAACGTAAAGCGATAGTATGATACTGTCTTTTGGTTCAAAAGAAACAGAAAGAATATGGAATGGTGATACGGTAGCTAAACTAACTAACGAGGTACAGCATGTAGGAAGACGTAAACTGAGAATGCTTAACAACTCTCAGACTATGGATGATCTGAAAATACCTCCATCCAACAGACTGGAAAAACTATCAGGAAAGTCGAAAGAATATTATTCTATACGTATCAACGATCAATGGAGGATCATTTTCAAGTGGCAAAATGGAAATGCTACTGACGTTGAAATAATAGATTACCACTAAAATTTGAATATATGCGCCATCTTAAGAACATACACCCCGGAGAAGTACTGAAAGAGGAATTTCTTAAAGAACTGGGTATATCAGCATACCGGCTGGCAAAAGATACCGGTATACCCCAAACTCGAATATCAGAGATAGTAAAAGGTACAAGAAGAATAACAGCGGCTACAGCACTCCGATTCTCCAAGTATTTTGGTAATACTGCAAAATTTTGGTTGGGCTTACAAGACGATTTTGATATAGAGGAAGAACGCAGGTCAGCAGCAACAGAGTTGAACAATATTAAGCACTTCAGTACTCATGCTGCTTAATAATACTTTATGAACCTGCACGTAGTGGCATATCCTCAACTCTCAGCTGCCGATATGGAGCGCATACAGTTATGCCGTAAAGAACATAATAGTCTGTACCATATGATAGGGGCTCATTTTACGCTGGTATTCTCTGTGCCCGATATGCCACTGGAAGTATTCTCTGTGGAAGTGAGGAAGCAAGTGCATGGATATAAATCCATACCTTTTACTTTTCGTTGTGCGGTGATAAACAGAGATGCTATAAGTGGACACTACGATGCTTTTCTGGTGCCAGATGAGGGACATAGTGCCATATACAAACTGCATGACCAACTATACAGCGATAAACTGGCTTACCAGCACCGCCTGGATATTAGCTATATACCACACCTGAGCATAGCCAGCAACTCCGACCCACTGGTTATAAAAAAAATAGTAAACGAATGGAATGCCCAACCCTTTGCCATTAGTGGCACCATAACCACACTAGATATCATTAACTACGAGAACAGAATTATTAGTACTGTGGAGAGGGTGATGTTGGGGTGAAAATTAATAAGAAGGTATAACAATAAACCCCGCTCAATGAGCAGGGTTTATTGTTTCAGCGGAGGGATAGGGACTTGAACCAATGACATCTTGGTATAGTTCGATTTAATTATTCAATGTGTAAGTAATTGAATTGCAGTACAAACAGTTAAATTGAGTAAACACAACTAAAAATAACAAAACATTTTATTGCACCCTAAATTGCACCCTCTACTTACGTATGCTACTAAAATCAATAATTGCACCCTAAAATGCACCCTTTTAGAAATAAAAACGCCAAAATACTTATGTATAAAGCATTTTGGCGTTTTATGTGCGGAGGGATAGGGATTCGAACCCTAGATACCCTTTGACAGGTATACACACTTTCCAGGCGTGCCTCTTCAACCACTCGAGCATCTCTCCTTATTATTACCTCAAAACCTCTGAGTGCTTTAGCGAAACTATGACAGATATACACTATGTCTATCCGTGCGTGTTCTCTTCAATCACACGAGCATCTCTCCGTAAGGGTTGCAAATTTAAGCATTCCTATCAGATAGCGAAAATTTTTTGTGCATTGAGGCTGGTAATGGCTTCCAGCTCAGTTATAGGCATTTGTTTGATCTCGGCCAATTTATCGGCTATCAGGGGTATATAACTGCTTTCGTTGCGTTTGCCACGGTAGGGCACCGGTGCTAGGTAAGGCGCATCAGTTTCTAATACTATATGTTCCAGGGGTATTTCGTGTACTATATCTACCAATGTAGTTTTCTTAAATGTCACTACACCACCTATACCTAGGTGCATACCTAGTGCTACTACTTGCTGTGCTTCATCCAGTGTACCGCTAAAACAATGAAAGATACCTTTCAGCTGCCCGTTCTGTTTCTTGCGCACTATATCTATACAGTCTTGTGTAGACTCTCTGCTATGTATCACTATTGGTAGTTGGTATTGCAGAGCCCAGTCTATCTGTTGTTCAAAAGCTTCTATTTGTTGTTCTTTATAAGTTAGATCCCAATAATAATCCAATCCTATCTCCCCTATAGCAGCAAAAGGATATTCGGCCAGCCACTTCTGTACTATGGCTATTTCTTCTTTATAGTGCTCCTTTACATAGCAGGGGTGCAGTCCCATCATAGGTAGGCAATGTGTAGGCCACTTAGCAGCTAAGTGCATCATGCCTGCTATAGTACTGCTATCGCAGTTGGGCATATACATCTTAGTAACACCTGCATCCAGCGCACGTTGTATCACGGCATCTTCTTCTACCATCAGTTGCTCATCGTAGAGGTGTGTATGTGTATCTATAAACATGAATTAGTATTTAGGTAGCCCTTTTATTTGCCAGTTCTGCTGCCGGCAATATTCCAGTACGCGGGGCAGTGCATAGCTCATACGGTCCCAGGCTTTTTCACTATCATGAAAGATAACTATAGAGCCGGGCTGTATATGCGCAAGAACATTGTTCAAACATTGTTCAGGCGAAATGTGTATATCAAAATCGGCACTAAGCACATCCCACATATATATGCGCCAGGGCTTTTTGGCATGCAGTAATTTGCGTGCCTGCGATATGCGTATACGCCCGTATGGTGGGCGAAAGATATGAGAATCTATATGTTTGGCAGCCTTGGCTATGTTGCGTATATAGTCGCGGGTAATGGTCTTCCAGCCATTGTAGTGGTTGTTAGTATGATTACCTACTGTATGACCTTTATCTATCAGTTGCTGGTATATTTCGGGATGTAATACCACATTCTTACCTATGCAGAAGAAAGTAGCTGTTGCATTGTATTGTTCCAGTTGCTCTATTACGTAGGGAGTAGCTCTGGGGTGGGGGCCATCATCGAAAGTAATATACACAGTAGGTAGGGCCTCCTGAGGCATATCCCAAATGATCTCTTTGGGAAAGAATCTTTTTAACCACCAGGGAGTTTTTACCCAATAACCCATATAAAACAAACGAAAAATTATAAGATCAGAAGGTTCATATTTTCACGAACCAGCTTTTTTGTATCCATCCGTATCGTCCATCCGGCAGCATTACTTCTGCCCACTCGTTTGTTTCATTTTTCAATTCTATAGTAGTACCCTCAGGTAAATATATTTGTGGTTTGCCAGCACCGGCCATGGTTGCCATTAGTGGTGCATCGCTTTGCATCACTACTGCCATATTATGTTGAGACTTGTTGCCGGCAGATACTATAGAGATAATAAGAAACAATACCCATACAATACCCAGTACCACATTCGCACGTGTTTGTAATAAATCGTCACTTTTCTTTATGCGCATCATCCACACACTGGCTAAGATACTGAGAAAAATCAATAAGGTAATGATCGCCCATGTGTTGGCATGTGTGCCATTGGTGATAGACTTCCACCATCGCACAAAGAAAATATCAGGTGCAGAGGATACTCTGTTCAATATACGGCTTTCGGTAAGCAGCAGATTGTCTTTGGCTTCTTTATAGCTAGGTTTGATACGCAGTGCACGTTGATAATTGAGTATAGCAGGACCTATCTTGTTCAAACGATAGTAGGTAGTACCCAGATTGTAATACACTTCAGCATCCTGCGGATTAGATGCAGCTACCCGCTCCAGATAGGCTGCAGCACTATCGTATTCTTTCTGCTGGTAGAACTTATTACCTTTTTGCCAGAGGTCGTTGTACACAGTAGCGCATAAGCCTGTAAGACTGGCGCTTATCAATAATAAAGTAATGATCAGTGCTTTTCTCATGCGTTAAAAGTTTCTTCAAGCTTACTAATCAGATCAATGGCTTCCTGATAGGTTTGTTTCATTTGATGTGAACCACCCATAGGAGCATATAAGGCTGTTTCGCATTCAGATATAACATGCGCTATCTGATCTTGCACGGCAAAAGGTACATTGCGAGCTACCAAAGCTTCTTGCGCACTTTCGCGAGACAGAGATGATAATGGGATATTCAGTTTATCACTCAGGTATAGCCATGTAGCTTTCGATACCTCATCGTAGAAAGGTTTCTCGCTTTTTTCTTCCAGCAGTTTCTTAGCTGTTACCAAGCGTTTCAGCGCTATTTTATTAGCACGTTTGCTACGCAGCGATACTGTGTCTTTAGATTCTTCTTCTGCTCTTCGTTTCCATAATATGAAACCAATGAATGACAACAGAGGAAATATATACATAGACCAATATCCTGCACTGAAAAGCATGGACTTAGTTTCTGCAGCGGAGCTGTTGAGCGGAGCTGTCTCTATATTATGAATATCTGTAAGTGCAGGAATATTGCGGGCAGCACCCGGCTTGTAATTTTTACCGGCTGTTACATGTATCTTAATAGGTTCTGTATGTAGGGTAGTGTATGTGCCATTTTCAGGATTGAAATAAGAGAAAGGTATGGCAGGTATGGTATAGTCGCCCGGTGTGCGTGGGCTGAGTGCATATGTGATGATCTTAGAGCCACTGATAGTAGTACTACGACCTGTTATGGTATCAACGACAGTAGGGTCGTAAGAATCCAATCCGTTTGGCAGGTCTAGTTTCGGAGCTTCAAAGAGTTTCAAATTACCATTACCCGTAATAGTGACTGTTAGATTTACCGCATCATCTGTAGTAATATCTGTCTTACTTACCTTGCCTGATATAGTGAAATTACCTACAGCTCCACCGTAGTTTTTGGGTTTGTTGCTTTCCGGTAATGGCGTTACTTGTATCTTTACAGCTGCACTTTTTATTTTTACCGGTACATCTTTATAAGCCAGCGAATTAAAGAAGCCACTATTGAATAAAGGGTCATTCATCATTAAGCTGCCTATGGCATTCTGCATGGCAGGGTCGTTGAAAAAATTATCAAAGAAAGGATCGCGTTGTCTTACCCGTTGTACTATACGGGCAGTACCTTCAGCTTCGGCAGGGTCTAGTTCCAGTGTGCCGGTTTGTTGTGGGAAGAGTGCAGATTTCTTTAAGAGGAATACTTGATACTTTTTACCATTCACCACTTCTTCTTGCGGTTTCTTTTGTTTCATCAGCTCAAAATCCTGTGTCCAGAAACCATTCAGAGAAGGTAATTTAGAGATACCCATTTGCATAGGTATGCGAGAGTAAAGTTTGTAACTGGTAGTGATCTGTTCGCCTACATGCACCTTACTTTTATCCAATTCTACTTTTATAAAGATGTCCTTGCTCAGGTCTACCGGCTTGTCATCTGGTTGTTGCGCTTGTGGTTGCTGTTGCTGACCACCACGTTGTTGCATTTGTTGCTGCATGGCGCGTTGCTGTTGCATACGGCGTTGTTGCAATGCAGCAAAAGGGTCTGCGAATGGATCTGCAAACGGATCGGATGATTGTTGTCTTTGTTGGGCTATACTTCCGGCCACTACCTGCACAGGTATAGAATTAGAAGTGTAACTATGGCCATTCGCATCGCGTGCTATACCTGCAGGTATAGTGAGGTTACCTATACGTTTGGGCTGAAATATATAAGTGAATGAAATGCTGGAAGATTGCACCATCTTATTGCCAACAACAGATATGTTGTTGCTTTGAGATGTGAAGGGACCACCTACCTTATTAAAGTCTGTAAGATCGGCAGGGATAATGGATTGTATACCCTGTGCATCGTGGATAGTGTAAGTAACCTGTACTTGGTCTTGTTGTCCCAATTTATTGGCACTGGCATTTGCAGTAAAGACTACATTTTGCGCCAGCGAGATATAGCTGCTCAGTATACTGAGCAGAACAAGTAAGCAGTAGCGCCACATATGGATGATGTGTTTCATTTTGATATATCGCAAAATTAAACTTTGAGAGTTTTGAGCCTAATGAATGAGGGTTAAAACTACGTTAAAGATGACCTAAATATCGCCCTTTAGAGGCCGCATGACAATGGTTTCTACATTGGCTTGTGCAGATAATGTATAAGATGCCCATAGCATATTGGCCACATCAGCAGCTTCCATAATACGATGTGGGTCTATACCTGATCCGGCCCATGAATTACTATAGGTAGCCCCCGGGCACAAAGCAGTTACTTTTATGCTATGTGGTTTCAATTCCTCACGCAGGTTTTCTGAGAAACCTAATAGTGCATATTTAGTAATGCTATAAGAGCCACCATTAGGATATGCCTTAAGGCTGGCAACAGAACACATATTGAAAATATGAGCAGCTTTGCTCTTTTTCATAGTTGGTAGCAAGTGTCTGGTAAGATGATAAGCACTATATACATTTACAGCCATCAGCGATTCCAGTTGGCCATCAGATTCATCGGCAAATAAGCCCGGAGCAAAGATGCCCGCATTATTCACTAATATATCTATAGTAGGGAATGAGTTCAATACTTCTATTGCAAACGCAACTACTTGTTCTTTCTTACTCAGATCTGCTTGCAATGTCAAGATCTGCGCTTTTGGATAAGCAGCTTTCCATGCTGCACTTACTTTTTGTAACAGATCTGAGGAACGTGCACATACTGCAATAGAAAAACCCTCTTGTAACAGTTTGTCTGCCACTGCCTTGCCTATACCTTGTGTTGCTCCGGTAATAATAGCGTACCGCATAAATGTATTTTTTCAATAATAATCAGCAAGTTACATTCTTATTATGAGTATACACACAGTACTGAACTGGAGTTCGGGGAAAGATGCTGCTTTGGCATATCATATGTTGCGGCAAGGTCCTTATAAGGTGAGCTAACTGCTTACTACCATCAATGATGAACATAAACGTATTGTAATGCATGGGGTGAGGGAGGTATTGCTAGATGCGCAAGCAGAAAGAATGGGGTTGCCACTACAAAAAATATACCTACCTGCAGTACCTACTGATGATGTGTATAAAGCTGCTATGGAATTGGCACTTACAGATATGAAATGTAAAGGTGTAAAGGCTGCTGCATTTGGAGATATTTTTCTCGATAACCTGAAAATATACAGAGAGCAACAATTGGCACAAATGGGCATAGAAGCTGTATTTCCGCTGTGGAAGCAGGATAGTAGACATCTGATAACTACATTAGAAGCATTGGGTATAGAGGCAATGATAGTATGTGTAAATGAAAAATTTCTGGGTAAGGATTTTTTGGGAAGAAGAATAGATATGCAACTACTGCAAGAGCTACCTGATAATGTAGACCCATGTGGAGAGAATGGAGAGTTTCATACCTATGTACATAATGCACCTTATTTTTCATCGCCTATACCAATAAGAAAAGGGGAGATAGTATATAAGAATTATATGCCGGCAGAGAATGACACAGATCAGTGGAACACAGGTTTTTATTTTTTAGATGTGAATTTATAGGGCTTTAAGGCATATATTTTTCATTTTTGCAACTGATAGACGCTTGCTGTTTAATACCTTTGCACAGTCAAAATCATTCATATACCAATTCAATTTTAATAACTATGGATTACCGTATTGAGAAAGACACGATGGGCGAAGTGAAAGTGCCTAAAGATGCCTATTATGGTGCGCAGACACAGCGCTCTATTGAAAATTTCAAAATAGCACAAGACATCAATAAGATGCCGAAAGAGATCATCAAGGCATTTGCTTATCTGAAAAAAGCAGCGGCACTTACTAATACAGATCTGGGTGTATTGCCTAAAGAAAAATCTGCAGCTATTGCTAACGTATGCGATGAGATATTGGCCGGTAAGCTGGATAATGAATTTCCGCTGGTAGTTTGGCAAACAGGTTCGGGTACCCAATCGAACATGAATGTGAATAAAGTTGGGGCATATCGTGCACATGTGATCAACGGCGGACAACTGACAGATAAAGACAAATTCATACACCCAAATGATGATGTAAACAAATCGCAGTCATCTAATGATACATTTCCTACAGCTATGCACATAGCTGCCTACAAAATGCTGGTGGATGTAACGATACCGGGTATCAAGAAACTGCGTGATACGCTGGATAAGAAAGCAAAAGAATTCATGCAGGTGGTAAAAATAGGCCGTACCCACTTTATGGACGCTACACCACTAACACTAGGACAAGAGATCAGTGGTTATGTATCTCAGCTGGATCATGGATTGCGTGCTATCAATAACACATTAGCGCATCTGAGCGAACTGGCACTGGGTGGTACTGCAGTAGGTACAGGTATCAACACGCCTAAAGGCTATGATGTACAAGTAGCTAAGAAAATTGCAGAGCTGACAGGATTACCATTTATTACGGCTGAAAATAAATTTGAAAGTTTGGCTGCGCATGATGCAATAGTAGAAGCACATGGCGCACTTAAAACAGTAGCTGTGAGCCTGATGAAAATAGCTAACGATATTCGTATGCTTAGCTCAGGACCACGTTGCGGAATAGGTGAGATACATATACCTGATAATGAGCCTGGTTCGTCTATCATGCCGGGTAAGGTAAACCCTACACAGTGTGAAGCGCTGACCATGATATCTGCCCAAGTAATGGGTAATGATGTGGCTATAGGTATTGGTGGAGCTACCGGACATTTTGAACTTAATGTGTTCAAACCTGTGATGATCATGAACTTTCTGCACAGTGCCCGCCTGATAGGTGATGGTTGTGTATCATTCAATGACAAGTGTGCTGAAGGGATAGAACCTATACAAGCCAATATAGATAAGAATCTGCACAATTCACTGATGCTGGTAACGTCATTGAATACTAAAATAGGATATTACAAAGCTGCTGAAATAGCACAAACTGCACATAAGCAAGGCAAGACGCTGAAACAAACAGCTATTGACCTAGGTTATTTAACCTCAGAACAGTTTGATGAGTGGGTTATCCCTGCTGAAATGGTAGGTGATATCAAATAGCGCAATATGAATCCCCTATAAAATAGAAAGCCCCTGCATTTGCAGGGGCTTTCTATTTTATAGGATACCAATTATTTAATAGTATTACATTTCTTTCTTAGTTCATTCTTATCTATTAGTATATTCATTTCCATTGCAGGGTCTTTCAGTATATTTTTATCTCCACAATCATACAGCTCTGACATGGGGTTTTTATCTAAGATCCATGCCTGCATTTTTTGTAAAGATGGTGGTGTTTTCAACAGTGCATAGTTTTTGTATGAGATCTTTAAGAAGGCTGTATTCTTACCTATGCCTCTGTTGTCCAGCCAGTAAGCATTGTGAAGAGATGTAGGTGTGGTAAAACCTTGATCTGTCTTAATATCGGTTGGATCAGGATAAGAGACAATCTTCTTCTTGTCAGCAGATAATTGTACAGGTACTAGTTGTGAATAGTTGTGCCGTGTTTTATAAACTAATGCCCGCGGTCCGGTAAGGGAAGCGGGCATCTGAGCACATACAATGTTATTGAAAGTTATCAATGAAATGATAACGATGAATGTTCTTATCATTTTTTGATCATTACTTTGCTAGTCTCTGTTCCTTTGTTACTGCTAATTTGTATAAAGTATGTGCCTTCAGCAAATGTGCTAACAGGGATAGAGATATTAGTTTGGCCTGCAAGATATGTACTGTATACTTTTCTGCCGTAGATGTCAGACATCTGAATGTTAGTACTTATTGGATCAGTAAGGGTAATATTTACCATATCAGTAGCAGGGTTAGGATAGATATGAGTAACAGGATTATCATTAACAGTACTTACCGATGCCGGTGTTATTACTTCTATTTGTGTCATGTTGTTGTACATGCCAGTACCGGAGCCAGCCTGGAACCAAGTTTTAAGAGTTGGGCGATAGAATACACCTACATTGTAAGTGCCAGGCACCATGTGTGTAGAACCTGTAGTACTGAATGTTAAAGTACCTGTATTGCTACCCGCAGTTAAAGTGTTTCCGAAAACAACAGGTAAAGTATCAATAAAATTACCTTGCATATCAAATGCTCTTACTGCATAATCACCTGTAAAACTAGCCGTACCATCATTGATCATATTGGCAATAACAGAGAATGGATGCGCGAACTGAATAGTATCCGGTGCTGTTATCTGAGCATTGAGGTCTAACACCATAGTAGGATGTGCAGGCTCAATACCTATGACCATTTCTTGTCCCTGATCGAAAGCATAACCTGCCATTGTAGGGTCCATAGCATCATTGGCATAATAGCCATTATCAGATCCGCCCCAACCCCAGTTGGTATGTATCATATCGTTAACATCATAGCCATCAAGTACCCAGCAATGACCACCTGCACTGTTGTCGAAACCTACATATATAACAGGTCTGCTGGAATTGAATTCCATTTTTAGCATAGCTAGCCATTCGATAGCGCCAAAGTTGGTTCTGTCGAGACCTTGTAAGCTGTTCTTATATCCGAAATAAGTAGGTAATGCATATTCTGTACAGCTAGTGCCAAAACTTTGAGATTGAATAACCCATGCACCGCTGCCAGTAGGGCTATAGTCCATATCTACGCTCACGCCGGCATTATACATTAAAGTAGCTACGGGTGTATTGTTGGTTACCAGAGTAGTAGGCATATTAGCCCATAAATAATGAGTAGTATCAAAATTGGCAGTTTGAAGACCATATTGAGGATTGGTAGCTGGAGTGTAACTATGACTACCGGTACCCATAGCAGGGTAATTCCAATATTTCATTACCTGAGACATAGCTGTTGCCACACAACCAGTTACAGATAATTGATTTGCTGATTGATCGAAAGGGCAAAGAGCATTATAATAGGGAGATTGATTCCATTTGGTCTTAACTAAAGGAAGTACTACAGCAACTGCGGTAGTTTTAGCCAAAAGTGTTGGGGTAGATAATGCTTCCCATTTACTGTTTACATCAGCAGTAGTTTTCATATTATGCTCTATACCATAACTAATAGTATTGTTATACCTATTGAACCAATAAGCAATATTAGAAGGCATATTAGTATTCAGGAAAGTACTTTCTGTGGAGTATCCTAAGACAGGATAAGCGATATCATCGGCAGAAATGATGACAAAACCATTGGTACTAGTATTAAATACATAGTATGTAGCTATCTGAGCATTGTTGTTTTTAGTAGCTGTATATACCAATTGCAGGTCGTTAGTTCCTGATATTTTATTGGTAGCTGCCTGTCTATTCCAAAATGAGAATGCAATAGATCTTGCAGTAGGAACATCTACCGGTTTGGCCTTAACACCTATTGTATAAGCAAGGAGTGCTAAAAGAGCAAAGTAGCTTTTCTTCATATTATGCATGCAACTTTATGTGCATCTTACAAACATAACATATTTAACAACATAATGTTATCATCTCAAAGTCAAAAAAGATGGTATTTTGATGAAACGGTATTAATTCGGATCGAATATGTTGTGTTATTTCTAATGTGTTCCTAATGAATAGGATAGTGTAAAATAATAGCTGAAAGGGATTGCTAAAATTTAAAAAGCACCTGTTTATAGCAGGTGCTTTCTTTTTCAAATAAAGTGTAGGTCATTGAGAATTACCAAACGTACTGCTTTTTGTTCAGTAACATAGCTTCTCCAACAATTGTTTGATCGCCTGTAGCAGGATCTAATACTATACATTCGTAGAGGATACGATTCTTTTCAGGGAAAATTTCTTTCACCTTAATAACTGCCTCGTAGGTAGTATCTACGAACATTGGTTTCAGCCATTTGAGGCTCTGAGTCATGTATACATGACCATCGGCATACCAAAGCGCACCAAATATCTTAGTGAAAACACTGGCACCTAAGAAACCATGAATGATGTTGCGTCCGAACATACTATTCTTACCTGCGTCTGCATCAATATGCAGCGGGTTGGTATCGCCGCTAACGCGTGCATAAGTATCTACATCAGCTTGTGTGTAGCTGTACTTGTGACGAAATTCGTCTCCGATCTTTAACATAGAAAAATATTTTTTACTCTGCCAATGTACTAGTTTTTACATTATTTGTACCAAAACAAATCTCTTCACACAGATAGATTTCTTATTTGTCAGAGCACATATGTTCAATGCTGCAAATTTGGTAATATGCATTCAAAACATCATTTGATATGAGGGAAAAATAAATTGCTGAAATTAGCCACTCTAGGGGTTTTGAGGGGGAAATGTTGGTTAAAAACGTGCTATCATTTAGGAATATAAAATAATTGTAAATAATTGAAAATCAATTTGTTGTGTTTGAATTTAGTTGAATTTGCCAAATGTTAAGGCAACAGCTAAAAAATGTTAATTTTTCCTTAAGTAATTGGATAAAAGATAATTTATAGGGAAAAGATGAATACTTTTGCGGCGCGAAAAGGAAATGGAATGTGTGGGAAATCGGGAAAGAAAAAAAGCCGAAAGAACACGCTGAAAAGTAAAGAATGTATTGCAATATAAGCAAAAAATTATTTCGCAAAACAAATAAGACATAATTCTTTTTACATTATAAAAACTACAAAAATGAGTAACCAAGACAGTAAGAATTTCGTTGACAATGTATTGAATGCACAAAAGCAAGTAGTGGATACCGTGGTAGAAAACACTAAGAAGCTAGCTAATGGTAATGCTATGGTGAACGATACTATTGAAAAAGGTAGCGAATGGTACAATAACTGGTTGGAGAAACAAAAGACAATTTTTTCTCAAACGAGTGAAAAAACTGCGGCAGCCGGTGAAAAAGCAAAAGACGGTATGTCTAAAATGAGCGAATTCTACCAAAACTGGTTTGGAACGCAAATGAACATGGCTAAGCAAATGTGGGAAACAAGTGCAAGCGCTATGAAAAATGCTTCTTCAAATAATTCTGCAGATATGATGAATCCGATGGCACAATGGACCAACTGGATGAACAACATGCAGAACATGAACAATGCTACTAACTGGATGAACCAAGGTAACAATTGGATGAACCAAATGCAGAACATGAATCCATTCAATATGGATGCTATGAAGAAAGCTAACGAGAATAGCACTAATATTTTCAACCAGTATTATGAATTGCTGAATAACAATTTTGCAGAAATGCAAAAGAACTTTGCTGCCGGTAGCACTGCACAAGATGCTTATGGTAACATGGTGAATGTAACAGAAGGTTTTACACGTTTCTACGAAATGTGGTCTCCTTTATGGAAATCTATTCAAGAAAAATCATTCAATATGGATATGTACAAACAGTGGGCTAACCCAGTGCAGTACAAAGACCTGATGGATAAATATTTTGGTTTCATGCCAGAAAATGCACGTCAATACATGCAGAACATGGGTAACATGATGCAAGATAATATGAAGCAAATGGGTGGAAACGGTATGAATGGTTTTCAACAAATGCGCGGTATGATGTCTAATATGCCAGGCATGAATGGATCTGAAATATTTGGTAATATGCTGAATGGCTACAATGCTTTCTATAACAATATGAGTAATGCGGTAGCTCCATTGGCTAAAATGATCACTCCGAATCAACAAACTAAGACGATGATGGAATGGAATGATATTTCTAACCGTATGATGGTTTATAATATCAAAAATTCTGAGTTGCAATATATGATCTACAACCAAGGTTCGAAAGTAATGGACAAATTGGCTGAGAACATTATGAGCAAAATAGAGAAAGGTGAAGAGTATAACAGCATGATGGCATTGTATCAAGAGTGGCTGAATATCAGCGACAAGAACTTTGTTAGCCTGTTTGAAACTGAAGAATATGGTAAACTGATGGCAGAAGTAAGTTCATTACAAATGAAACTGCGTAAGGATATAGAAATGCAAATGGAAAAAATGTTTGCAAATGTACCTGTGGCTACACGCAGCGAAATGGATGAAATGTACAAGACTATCTACGATCTGAAAAAACAAGTGCGTCAGCTGGAAAAAATGATGGAAATGGAAAGTGAAGATGAAATAGTAGAAGAAAAACCGGCACGTAAGACAGCTAGCAAGAAATAATTTCAAAATAGCTTGTGTTTAAGAATACAGAAGGGCGATGCATTTGCATCGCCCTTACTTTTTGCAATTGTATGTTGTGGGTTAGTAAGCTTTCAGCATTCGGTTATTGCCTTGCATGTCCTTACGTACCTCTACATGAGTATAACCATATAGTTGGAATAGTTTTTTAGTTTCCAGTGCATGGTCTACATGCAATTCGCAATAGATACAACCTTTTTTATTGAGGTGTGTACGGCCAAAAGCAGCGAGAGACTTATAAAATATGAGTGGATCTTCTGAAGGGACGAATAATGCTAGAGCAGGTTCGTGATCTCTGACATTTACATGTAGTTTCTCTTTTTCGACCAAAGGTATATACGGAGGATTAGAAACAATGATATCGTAATGAGGTAGACGGTTCCACATTTCGTGTTTGATAAAATCGAGATGCAGAAAGTTGATATTAGTATCGAGCTTGATAGCATTATTCTTAGCTACATCTAGGGCCTGATTGCTGATATCGCATGAGGTAATGGATGTGTTGAGCATGGCTAGCTTGAGAGAAATAGGGATGCAACCGCTGCCTGTGCCAACATCTAAGATCGATAGGTCTTTCTGATGTTCATGGTTCTCAGAAATGATCCATTGTACCAGTTCTTCTGTTTCGGGGCGAGGAATGAGCACATGTTCATTCACTTTGAAATCGTGCCCCATGAATAAAGTACTGCCCAATACATACTGAAGTGGAGTGCCTTTTAGTAATTTTGCTTTAAAGTTGATAAATTGTATTTCCTGATCTGCTCTCAGGGCCTGATCTTTGTTCATCAGGCGTTGCATTTTATTTAATCCGGTAATATGATGTAAGACATCGTGTGCAATAGCAGTTGCCTCATGAGTATCGTACAACATTTCTAGTTCGTCGCGAAGCTGATAGAATGCCTGATTATTTGAAAACATGTGTATAAAGATATAAATGAATCATTAAGAACAAAGCGGTCTGAAATTATTGTTACATTAGTATATATGTTAAGCATAAGAGAGGAAAAATATATGAAAAGGTGCATGGAGTTGGCCCAATTTGCCAAAGGGCATACAGCGCCTAATCCTATGGTAGGAGCTGTATTAGTACATGATGGAATAATAATAGGTGAAGGGTGGCATAAGGAATATGGAAAGGCGCATGCAGAAGTGAATTGTATAGATAGTGTGAGTGCAGATAATAAAAAATTAATACCAGAGAGTACTATGTATGTGAATCTGGAGCCATGTGCGCATGAAGGGAAAACACCAGCTTGTGCTAAGAGATTAATACAGGAAAAAGTACATGCGGTATATATATCAAACGTTGATCCATTTGAGCAAGTGAGGGGAAAAGGGATAAACATATTAGAGCATGCAGATATAAAAGTGAAGGAAGGCACACTAAAAGATGCCGGACTATGGCTGAACAGAAGATTTTTCTGTTATCATCAACAAAAACGGCCTTATATCATACTGAAGTGGGCGCAGAGCTATGAAGGTAATTTAGCCCCTGCAGATAAGAGCCGAATGCAACTGAGTAATACGAGTAGCCAACAGTTAGTGCATAAATGGCGTATGGAAGAAGCAGCTATAATGGTAGGATATCATACTGCTATGAATGATAACCCGCAGTTAACTGCCAGAAAATGGGAAGGTAAGCAGCCACTAAGAATAATACTGGATAGGAATCTACAATTGCCTAAGACACATAATATTTATAATGGAGAGGCTGTCACCTGGATCATCAATGAAGTGGAAGATGGAATCGTAGGTAATGTAACATATGTGCGGCTGCGGTTTGATGGCACCTTATTGCAACAAATATTGAATAAACTACATGCAGCTAAAATACTTTCGTTGATGGTAGAAGGCGGTGCTGAGTTGCTAAATAGTTTTATGAAGGAAGGCTTGTGGGATGAGGCAAGAGTATTTGAAACAACTGTAAGCATAGAAAAGGGATTAGCAGCCCCTAATATGAAAAAGAATGAAAGGAAATTAGAGTTGGCTATAGAAGATGATATGCTAGAAGTATATGTGAACCAAGAGAGTGCATATCCTTATATTAGCGGTATGGAATTATAAATGGAATTAGATGTTTTATTTGGTTGCCAATATTTTACTGAACACTCTTTTAGCTGCTATATTCAAGGTTTTTCCGAGGTATAGGATAGATGCTTTTCAGGCCATAGTAGTGAACTATGTGACCTGTGTGATAACAGGAAGTATTTTTCTTGGGCGTTTTCCGTTAGGAGTAAGTAGTGTGAGCCAAGGATGGTCGCCATGGGCATTACTAATGGGGCTTGGTTTTATATCCATATTCAATCTGCAAGCATATTGTACTAAAGTAGATGGTATAACTACAAGTACCATAGCCAATAAACTATCGTTGGTAATACCGGTGCTTTTCTCTGTATATCTGTATAGCGAACATTTGGGCTATGGGAAAATACTGGGTATTGTGTTGGCATTCCCGGCAGTGTACCTAAGCACCAGAGTACAAGAAGATGGTAAAAAACAAGAATTGCTATGGCCGGTACTATTATTTGTGGGTAGCGGATTATTGGATACTGTAGTGAAGTTTGTAGAGCAACGATATTTGAATAATCCGGAGATACAACAAGTATATACGATACATGTATTTTCAGTAGCTGCTATGGCAGGCGTGACACTAGCTGCCATATTGACCATAGCAGGCAAGATCAAATTATCATGGCGAAATGTGGTGGCGGGAATATGTGTGGGTATCCCTAACTATTTCTCTATTTACTTTTTTATCAGAATGCTGAATAGCCATCTGCTACAAAGCTCTGCGGCAATACCTGTGAATAATATAGGCATATTGGCAGCTGCATCGCTGACAGCCATTGTATTTTTCAGAGAGAAGGCTACCATAATGAGAGTAGTAGGCTTAGTGCTTTCGGTTATAGCCATTTTACTGATTGCCTTTACACGATAATATGCAGGATAGTTATAAGTATAAGACCATTATCAATGCTTCTACAGGGGAATTTAAAGACCGTGGCAGTAAATTCTTTGCATTTGCTTATCCTATCAACAGTGTGCAGGATGTAAAGGAAAAACTGCAAGTATTAAAGAAAGAGCATCCCAAGGCTGTGCATCATTGTTTTGCCTATAGAATTGGAACAGATGGGAAGCAATACAGGGCCAATGATGACGGAGAGCCATCGGGTAGTGCAGGCAGACCTATACTGGGGCAAATAGACAGTGCAGGGCTAACGAATGTACTGGTGGTAATTGTGAGATATTTTGGGGGAACATTACTAGGAGTGCCTGGTCTTATCAATGCTTATAAAACAGCTACGGCATTAGCCTTTGAGGCAGTAGAGACCATAGAAAAGTGGATAGAGGATAGCGTGCAAGTGAATTTTGACTACCCGACTATAAGCGAAGTGCTGTACCTGCTGAAACTGAGCGAGGCCAGTATCTATGAGCAAGACCTACAGCTGTTTTGTATCATAAAAGCAGGGATACCCAGAAAACATTCGGGTACTTATATACAGAGACTTTCGGAAATTAGAGGAGTGGTAGTGAAAAAAATAGTAGAAGATGAACAATAATTAATAGTTTGTCAAATAAAGAGCAACATACTACACTAATAAAAAATGAAGCCCGGCGGCTGGGGTTCATGTCGTGTGGTATTGCTATGGCTCAACAATTAGATGAAGATGCACTCAGGCTAGAGCGTTGGCTGAAGAATGGGTATCAGGGTGGGATGCAATACATGGAACGCTACTTTGATATACGTATAGATCCTAGGAAGCTAGTGCCAGGGGCAAAATCTGTGATCACATTATTGATGAATTATTTCCCTGAAGAGCAACAAATAGGATCTACTCCTAAAGTGGCCAAGTATGCATGGGGTACTGATTATCATTATGTGATAAAGGATAAACTGCATGATCTACTAGATTTCATAAGGCAGCATATAGGTGCAGTAGATGGACGAGGGTTTGTAGATAGTGCGCCTGTGCTGGAAAGAAGCTGGGCAGTAAAAAGCGGATTAGGCTGGATAGGTAAGAATGGGAATCTACTTAACAAGCAAGCTGGTTCATTTTTCTTTATTGCTACTTTAATAACCGATCTAGATCTAGTGGCAGATATGCCCTTTGCTACTGATCATTGTGGTAGCTGTACCCGATGTATAGATGCTTGCCCTACTGATGCCATAGTATCGCCAACGGAAGTAGATGGTAGTAAATGTATTTCTTACTTTACCATAGAGCTGAAAGATGCCATGATACCTAAAGATATTGCTGCAAAGATGGAAGGCTGGATGTTTGGCTGTGATATATGTCAGGATGTATGCCCATGGAATAGGTTTTCGAAAGCACACACAGAAACATCATTTAAACCTTTACCTGAAATATTGAACCTATCCATTGCGGAATGGGAGGGGATGAGTGAGGCGACATTTAGTACTGTATTCAAAAATTCACCTTTGAAAAGATCTAAATGGCAGGGTATTCAAAGAAATATAAAAGCAATAAAACAATAGTGGTTATTTGTTCTTACCGGTGAGCATAGGTACGAAACTAAAATCGCCTAACTCTTCTTCTATTGCATTACCATCCTTGTCTTTAGTAATACGCATCATCTTTTGGCCGGAATCATCGCCTACGGGTACTACCATAATGCCATTGGGTTTTAATTGTTCTACCAATTTTGGAGGGATGAATGGGGCTGCAGCTGTAATGATGATCTTATCGAAAGGGGCATATGTGGCTAAGCCCTCGTAACCATCCCCATAGAAACGTTTGATATTAGGGTAGCTATTTATAAAAAAGAACTGACCTACGAAATCATACAGTGCTCTCTGCCTTTCAATAGAATATACTGTGGAGCAAAGTTCTGCCAAAACGCAGGCCTGATAGGCACTACCTGTACCGATCTCTAAGACTTTATCGAATTTTTTGATCTCTAGTAATTGCGTTTGGTAGGCGACAGTATATGGATGTGAGATAGTTTGTCCTGCTGTAATTGGGAATGCACGATTCTCATAAGCAATACGCTCAAAAGCAGGGTCTAAGAAAAAATGGCGGGGTATGGCATCAATTGCTGCCAGTACTTTTTCGTCCTTTATGCCTTTTTCACGTAGTTCCTGTACCAGTTGTTTACGTAGTCCTTTATGTAAGTAAGTATCTTCTTTAGGTTTGCTGTGCAGCATTCGGCAAAGGTAGAACAGTAATGGGGGAAATAAAAGTGTAAGGAGTAGCTATTTGAAATTCAATACGAGGCCCACACCTAATCCACCTGGTAAGGCAATGGGTTGCACCTGCATAGAGATGTCTTTTGACACATCAAAATTTTTGAGGTGTGCAAAAGTAACTGCATCCATTACTTGAATGACATATCCCAATGCTGTTACCAGTACGCTTATATCTACATATCGCTTGTAGCCATCCTGTAATTGCTTGAGGGATTGGGTATCGTATATGCCTTCAAAGGCATCGTGAATGGTAGGATCGTTGCTGATGCGGCCTATATAGGCTTTGCGATAGGTATTGTATTGATCAATATTGAAAGCAAGGAAATAAACGGCAACTGCCATGCCTGCATAAATAACGGGAACTTTCCAATATTGACGATTGTATAATTGCCCCATGCCAGGGAGTATGGCAGAGTATAGTCCTGATTTTTTGGGTTTGGGTTGAAATTTCTCTTTTTTAGGGTTTGGAATTTCCTGAAAGGTAGCGCTACTGTCTTTAGTGCTTTGAGCCATAGCATACTGTGGTATAGTCCAAAGGCATATGGCCAATATTAGTATGATATATCTATGGTATGAACGAAGCATCTATAAATTGTGACATTAAAAGACGGGGCAAAGATAAAAAGTAATGAGCAATGTTGACAATATAATATGTATAAAAAGAGCCTTGTGAAAGGTCACAAGGCTCTGTAATATTCAAACAATTTATTTCTTATCAGTATTCATGTTCAATGTCATGCGTGTCTTAGATAAGTCGTTGATGATATTGACAGTTTCTGCAATGTAAATATCTTTTTTTAGATACTTCATCCAATCTTCGTTCTTTTTCACTGTGCTGCTATCTGTATTGATACGGCTCATGTCCTCCTTAGGATTAACAATAGTAAGCATATCTTGTTTTTTCTGCATTTCCTCTAGTTTCTTAGAAGTAGAGTTAGCTTCTTCAACTTCCTTACGGTATTTAGCTTCATTGAGCGAGAATGTACCGTCTTCTTCTTGTTTCTTGATGCGAGTTGCATTTTCCTTGATAAGGTTGAATATAGGGTTATTAGCAACACGAGCATTACTCATTTGGACTATATTATTGTAATTGATTGGAGGGTTGGAAGGAGTGTAAGCAGCTGGAGCTATCTCATCCCATTGAAGAGCAGATTTATCATGGCGTTCGCCCATTGAAAGGTCTTGATAGTCAGGTAATGCTACATCTGGTGTTACACCTTTAAGCTGAGTAGAGCCACCATTTATACGATAGAATTTTTGAATGGTGATCTTCAAAGCACCGATAGGTCCTTCGTTGTTTGATTGCATTTTCATGCGGGTAAGGGGATCTACAAATTCATCCAGCGAAACTACTTTTTGTACAGTTCCCTTACCGTAAGTAGTGGCGCCTACTATCACAGCGCGCTTGTAATCTTGCATGGCCGCAGCTAATATTTCAGATGCAGAAGCGCTATTACCATTCACCATGATAGCCAGAGGGCCATCGTATAATACAGCATCGTTACGGGCACTCAGTGTCATAGGGGCAGCATCGTTGCTTTTTACCTGAACAACAGGCCCTTTGCCAACGAAAAGTCCTACCATATCTACCACATCACTGAGGGAACCACCGCCATTTTCGCGAAGGTCTAATACGATACCTGTAACGCCTGCATTCTTTAATTTTTGCACTTCATCGGATACGTCTTTAGCGCAACGGCGACCATTAGCATGTTGGAAGTCATTGTAAAATTCACGTAGGTAAATATAACCAACAGGCCCATCTTTACTATTGACGATAGCAGATTTTGCAAAGGTCTCTTCAGTCTCTACTTTGCCTCGTTTGATTGGTATGATCTTGCTAGATCCGTCCATCCTTTTTACTGTAAGGCGAACAACTGTATTTTCCTCGCCTCGTATGAGTTTTACAACATCTTCTATATCAAAACCTTGAACATCTACCGGTTCGCCAAGTGCTTGAGCTACTTTTACTATTTCATCGCCTGCTTTCAGTTCGCCTTGTTTCCAACATGGGCTACCTGTAATGATAGATACGATCTTTACTTTGCCATCGTCATCAGATTTCAGCTGAGCGCCAATGCCAAAGAAAGCACCAGACATCATCTCATCGAAACGTTTTTTGTCCTGAGGAGGGAAATATTCAGTATGAGGGTCTTCTGTATTAGTGATACACTCTACATAGAAAATTGAGAAACGTTCGTTCTCATCGATTTTATGCCAGCGTTTGAAATAACTGTCATTATTCTTGCGAATGCTGGCGCGAGCATCTGTTTCTAGTTCAGCATCAGTCTTTATCTTTTTCAAAGAAGTGTCTTTGTCTTGTATTCTTTTCTCTTGTTCTTTTTTAAGATCTACATACTTACCTAACACTCTGAACTTCAAGTGCTGATACCAACGAGCATTTAAAGCGGACTCATCAGTTGCAAAAGTGAGCTTGTCGCTGCTGAGTTGTATACTATCATCCGTATCGAAAGAAAAAGGTTTATCCAGTATTTCTTTATAGAATTTTTCAGCTCTGGCCAGATTAGAAACTGCCATGCCGTTCATTTTTTCATAAAACTCAATAGATCCGGAATTTATCTCGTCATCCAGGCTAAATTCATATTTTTTTAATTCGTCGATGTCTTTTTGGGTAAAGAACAATTTTTCGTAATCTATTCTATCCAAAACGCGGTGGTAAACTTTGGATGAGAAGGAATCGTTGATATCACGAGCTGAATAGTGGCCATCTTTGATGGTCTGCATGATGGTCTTAATGATCAGGGACTTTCTCTCTGCACTACTGGTACCACTATTTACGTACCTAAAGGAAAAAAAGGTTATCAAAGCACCTACCACCAAAAGTGGGATCAAAATCTTATTCTTCATGAACTGCAACATAGTCTGATAATTAATAAAGCTATGAAACAAATGTATATTATTCGCTGTTAATAAAACGCTAATCACCAATGATTTTAAGGGGATAGAAACGGGGGGATTTTTGGATAAGGCTAAGTTGTAACTTGCAGCTTTATTTTCTACATATGCAAACAGTACATTTCGCTGATCTGGGAGAGATAGAATATGGAGCCGCCTGGCAAAAGCAGGAGGAACTTATGCAACAAAATATTCATGCAAAGGCAGATTGGTATTCTAAATCTGATACTGAAAGGCCTACACAGCTGAATACTAAGCATTACCTGTTATTCTGTATGCATCCACATGTATATACATTGGGCAAAAGTGGACATATGGAAAATCTGCTGGTGAACGATACGAGAATGAAGGAACTGAATGTCACCTTTTATAAAACCAATAGAGGGGGGGATATTACCTATCATGGACCTGGGCAGATAGTAGGTTATCCAATATTTGATCTGGAATTGTTCTTTACCGACTTGGGTAAGTATATGCGCAGCCTAGAAGAAGTGATGATCAGAGTGCTCTCAGTATACGGAATTAAGGGAGATAGGTTGCGAGGCTCAACAGGAGTATGGCTGGACCCAGAGACACCACGTGCCCGTAAAATATGTGCTATGGGAGTACGATGCAGCAGGTGGGTGACCATGCATGGTTTTGCCTTGAATGTGAATACGGACCTACGATATTTTGACTATATAGTACCTTGTGGCATCACAGACAAGAGCGTTACATCCCTGAAAAAGGAACTAGGACAAGAAGTAAATGAGGATGAAGTAAAAGACTTGTTAATAAAAGAGTTTGAAAATGTTTTTGGAGTTAGAATGGCTAATTTTATAGTTCCTGAAAACTTGGGAACAACAAGCAATATTCCTAATTGATACTAGAGGCATGAGTCGTGAAATAAAATACAGGTGGGGCAGTGAGCAGCTTATTATAGAGCTAGGCGACCGTATACAGCCAAGGATAAAGGTGTTGTTCATAGCTGAATTTTTGGTGACAGGAGGTATGGCAACAGTTTTTATGTTACAGTCGAGGCCATTTTCTGCGAATTGGATGCATTGGGTTACAGGCATTGGTGCCGCGTGTTTATATTTGGTAGCTTCTTATCGTTTTTTATCGCGTATTTTATTCAGAGAAAAGCTCGTTTTGAATCATTCTGAGTTGATACTTATCCAAACTTCTTTATTTGTACGCAAGACCATTTTTTATGATTGGAGTATGATAGGACCATTGCATTATGTAGGTAAAGATAGCAAGACCGATCATCCACTAAAAGGTCAGTGTTACGATTATTTTGGTTTTGAGACACAGGAGCAATTGATACAAAGTTTGCACCAAAGTGGCAATTTGTATTTTAATTACGGCGGTTTTCCCATTCGCTTTGGTCAGGGAGTATACTCATGGCATGCCGAAGATGTAGTGCGAATGATGAAACTGTTTAGAGGTGAAAAGTTATTGCTTGCACCCGAGTGGGACCATATGTTGCAAGAAAACGATACTATCTAATATACAGCTACTGAGCCTGTATCGAAGTGTTTGCCATCCTTAAAAATTTTGAATTTATACATTCCTTTTTGTTGAAAGTTTCTTTTATCTATAATGAGCGGAGAGGCATTGATACGTGGGATTTCCAACACATTTTTGCCTTGTAAGTTGTAGAATTTCAGTTCGTAGGTATGGGCTTTGATATTGGGTAATGAAACTTGGATATGTCCTGTATTGCCATCTGTAAATACATAAGGAGAAATGAGATACAGATAAGGGTCGAAATCCTTACCATCGTTAGGAGTAGTGATCTTTATTATAGGTTTTAACTTCATGAGAGAATCACGGATAGCAGCCTTTCTTTCAGCTGCACGTACAGAGTCATAGTAGCCTGTCATATCTGCAATAAAGTGTCCTACAGAATCTTTATTGCTAATAGGTTTAGGCGCAATTTTCTGAAAAGGCTCATTTGTAGTGATCTGTGTTTGAGAGTGCATTACTAACTGAGTAGCATCTACATGTATTTTGATACGGTTGCTGGTCCAGGGTACGGAAGAATTGGCAAATACAACATTCACACGATACCAATTATCTCCAGACAAGGGATGTTCATCTACAAAACCCTGAGCCCCCTTTTTAGGTTTTTTTAAGGTGCCAATAACAGTATAACTGCGGACACTATCATAAGAACGCTGTATGGAAATACTTTGTACCCCATCATACTGGCAAGTCCAGCTGAGCATGTTCGTTGCATGAAGGGAATTACCGGAAATATCCGGTAACATGGGCTGTGCTTGCGCAGATGTTACCAGGAAAAGTAAAACAATTATATATCCAGAGAGCCTGAACGGGAACATATGCCAAACCTACTTAAAATATTATAGGTACAAAACTTTAAACGCATCATTTTAACTTTAGTTATAGGTGATTGGTCGGAGTAATTATAAGCCCTGAGCCTATATTACTTGTACAAATGACATTTTATCTTTAGGTTTATACGATATAATTTCTTTTATGGGATTGTTTACGAAAAAACCACTTAGTATACTCATTAACGAAGCCGATGACAGTGAAAAAGGCTTAAAACGCACACTGGGGGCCGGTAATCTGGTGGCTCTAGGTATAGGTGCTATTATAGGTGCAGGTCTTTTTGTGCGAACTGCAGCGGCAGCAGCTAATAATGCAGGCCCATCAGTTACTATAGGTTTTATAGTGGCGGCGGTAGGTTGTGCATTTGCAGGACTATGTTATGCTGAATTTGCCTCTATGATACCTATTGCGGGTAGTGCGTATACATATTCATATGCTACTATGGGTGAATTGGTAGCTTGGATCATAGGGTGGGATCTGGTACTGGAGTATGCCGTTGGTGCTGCCACTGTTGGGATAGCATGGAGTGAATATCTGAACAAGTTATTAGAGCGTATGTTCGGGGAGGGGCATCGAATTTCCTTTGAGTGGTCACATTCTCCATTTGAAAAATTTACAGATGCAGCAGGTGTGATGCACCATGGTATGATGAATGTACCTGCACTGTTTATCATATTTGCATTAAGTATGCTATTGATACGAGGTATGAAAGAGTCTGCCACGGTAAATGGAATCATTGTAATTTCTAAAGTAGCTATTGTAATACTTTTCATTATACTGGGATGGAGTTATATCAATCCGGTAAATCATACACCATATATACCTGCTCCTTCAACATATACAGATACCCAAGGCGTAACCCATGCCTATGGGGGAATATGGGGAATACTGGGTGCTGCAGGGGTGGTTTTCTTTGCTTTCATTGGGTTTGATGCTGTATCTACTGCAGCCCAGGAGGCTAAGAATCCTAAGAAGGATATGCCCATAGGTATATTAGGTTCGCTGGTGGTGTGTACAATACTATACATACTATTTGCACATGTGCTGACCGGGGTGGCTAGCGTAAATGATTTCCGTACACAAGGTCGTGAGGCTTCGGTGGCATATGCAGTGAAAACATACATGACCCAATATACATGGCTTGCTGACTTTGTAACTGTAGCAATACTGTTCGGCTTCTCGTCTGTAATTCTTGTAATGTTAATGGGGCAGTCAAGAGTTTTCTACTCTATGAGTCGCGATGGGCTGGTACCCAAAGTATTCTCTGATCTGCATCCTAAATTCAAAACACCTTATAAATCGAACTGGATATTTTTTGTATTAGTAGGCATGTTCGCAGCATTTGTACCCGGAGATATTGTAGGCGATATGACCAGTATCGGTACACTCTTTGCCTTTATACTGGTTTGTGCAGGTGTATGGATCATGAGAGTGAAAAATCCGGAGATACCTCGTCAGTTCAAAACACCATTAGTGCCATTAGTGCCAATATTAGGTATCATAGTATGTGGTGCTATGATAGCAGGGCTAGGATGGACCAATTGGGCAAGGCTGATAATATGGTTGTTGATAGGTTTTGTTATCTACTTTGGTTATAGTCGCAAACATAGTAAGCTGAGTAACCCGAATAAAAAATAATTATTATCCACTAACATTATTCATATCGGTATAGGCATTAGTCTATACCGATTTTTTTACCCGTAAAATTGCCTTTTATGTACCTGAATGGATTTGAAACAAAAAGACTGAATACTCGCTGTCTTACAGTTGATGATATACCCGCATGGACAGAATACTTTCAAGATAAAGTAGGTACTACATTTATACCTAATGATACACAACTACAGCCGGAAGAAAGAGCTGCTGAGTGGATCACCATTACAATGGATAGATATGTGACTTATGGAACAGGTTTACAAGCACTTATAACTAAAGACGCAGGAGTGCTGGTAGGTATATGTGGTGTGTTAAGACAAGAAGTGAAAGGCAAAATAGAATTTGAGATAGGTTACCATTTATTACGCAGGTATTGGGGAATGGGATATGCTACAGAAGCAGCACGTAGATTTAGAGACTATGCTTTTGAGAATAACATTGCAGAATCATTAATCTCAATTATTCACCCATTGAATTTTCTTTCGCAGAATGTGGCTATGCGTAATGGTATGAAACTGAGTGAAAGAGGTATCATCTGGCGTAATCGAGAGTACGATGTATATAGAATTACAAGAGCTGAATGGGAATTACAACGCTAGCAATAATATTTTTTCCACCAGTATTGGAATACGATCAATGCCCAAATAGTAGCATGACTATCTTCGGGGTTAGAGCTGTGTAGTTTCTTTTTCAGATCTTCAACTGCAGAAGTCTTAAAAATACCTTGTTCTTCAACAAATTGTCTATTCAACAGATCGTCATTGATGAGCCCCCATAATTCTTTACGGAACCAATCGAGCAATGGGATCTCAAAACCTTGTTTGGGGCGGTTATAGAGTTCTGCAGGCAGCATGGGTCTGAAGGCGTCTTGTACTATTTTCTTTTTAAGTTTACCATCTATTTTGTATTGCTCAGGAAGCCCAAAAGCAAAGTCTACTACCTTGTAATCTAGGAATGGACTACGTACTTCAAGGCTATTAGCCATGCTCATCATATCTACCTTTACCAACATGTCGCTTTGTAGTACAAGGTTCATATCAGTGAGTAATACTTCATTATAATCGTTGCCATTAATATATTTCAATAATTCCAGTCTTTCGATCTGCATAAGTCCGGTGTTTACTTTGCTAAGAGATGTAGAAGAAAGGAGCGTATTTGTATTCTTTACATTATTGATTGTAGCCCAGCGCCAGTAGCGGTCTTGAGCACTAAGATTAGCACCTTCTGCAAATCGATGTAACTGCCTGAAAATATTAGTTACTTTATTATTGCGGCTGCGAGGTAACATCTGCCATAATGGTCCGGCAGATTTTACTATACTGTTAACCGGAGATCTGCGACGTACTTTCCATTCCGCCGCATGTTTGTTGTATCCTGCAAATACCTCATCGCCACCATCGCCACTTAGTGAAACTGTTACATGTTGACGAGTATGTTTACACAGTATATATACCGGAATGGCAGATGAATCAGCAAATGGTTCGTCTATATAGTCTAATACATCGTATATGTGTTCTAAGAAATCATTAGAGGTAAGTGAGAAAACTGTGTGATGGGTTTTATATTGTTTAGCTACCAGTTGCGCATATTTGGTTTCATCAAAGAATGGATGGTCTTTGTAACCTATAGAGAAAGTATTGAGTTGTGAACTATACTTACTAGCCAGTGCAACAATAACAGAAGAATCGATACCACCACTGAGAAATGCACCTAGTGGTACATCTGATATCATACGTTCCTGCACGGCAATGTCCATATGGTGTATGAGTTCCTTCTGGGCTTGTCCATAAGTAAATTGATCGTACAAAGTTGGGTGTGTACTTAAAGTATAATAAGGCTCATATGATTGTCTGCCTTTAGAATTATAAACCATATAGTGCCCTGCTTTCAGTTTGGCTACGCCTTTCAGCATACTTTGAGGCTGAGGTATATAGTTCAGTTGCAGATATTCATGTAGTACTGTATAGTCCAGTTCTTTAGATATATCCCATTCCAAAAGGGACTTCATTTCAGAAGAAAAGGCCAGATAATTATCGCATGCATAGTAGAGTAATGGTTTTTTGCCATACCTGTCGCGAGCAATGATCATAGTGCCTGTGTGGGTATCATAGAATGAAAATGCAAAGAAGCCGCTAAGCCATTCGAGGCATTTGGTACCATATTCTATCAATAAGTACAATAGTACTTCGGTATCAGAACCTGTTCTGGCACCACCTATTTGCTGCCAAACAGATGTTAATCGATTGTTACTAAGTTCTTTGAAGTTGAATATCTCTCCATTGAAAACAATAATGTAACGGCCTGTATGGTCGGCCATGGGCTGGCCCGCACTGTTAGAGGTGTCAATAATAGACAATCTACGATGGCCTAATGCCACTGTTTCATTTGAATAAATATTGCCGCTATCAGGCCCCCTCAAAAAAAGTTTTTGAGTGGATTGTGTTATTTTTGCTAGGTTAGTAGCAGCGTTTTTATGTAATGCGTAAAAACCGGTTATACCACACATGTAGCAAAGGAAGAATAAATAAATTGAATTTGTACCGTTATAATAATAAACTAAGATAGGGAAATGGAAGAATCCTTTATAACATTATGGGACTATATTTTACTGCCTATATATCTAGTCATCATTTATGTGATCGCTAAAAGGTTTCGCGATCGTAAATATCCGGAAGGTCATCCCTTAAGGCCATATTTTTTGCCGGGGCTCACTGCCAAGATCGTAGGAGGCCTATTTATAGGTATGATATACCAATATCACTATGGTGGTGGTGATACATCAAACTATTTCTATCACGCGAGAATCATTAATAGTGCATTGGACGAGGGGCCTATAAAATGGTTCAATATGTTGTTCCGTATTCCTTCTGAATATGATGGACGATATTCTTTTTATATTTTGGGTATGGTGAGATATGGTAACTGGTATAATTCGCCATCGGAGTATATAGTATGTACCCTTACTGCTTTGCTGTGTATGGTGACCTTTACTAAATATTTACCCATAACTGTATTGATAGCTGCCATATCGTATACCGGAATATGGGCTTTGTTCCGTGCCTTCTATTCACAATATCCTAAGACAGTAAAACCAATAGCTATAAGTGTATTGTTTGTACCTAGTGTTATCATGTGGGGTTCTGGTATCTTTAAAGATAGTTTTTGTATGTTGGGTTTGGGTTGGATGACATATGGAGTACTACGTATGATATTGTATCGAGATTTTAGATTGGGTAACGTAATACCAACTATTCTTAGTTTTTATCTTATTTCCATTACCAAGATATATATCTTATTGGCCTTCTTGCCGGGATTGGCATTATGGCTAATGTTCTTATATATTCATAAGATCAACAGTTTTGTTTTACGTTTTATAGTCCGAGCTACTCTTATACCTCTTTTGGCCGGGGCATTTTTGTTTGCTACTGAAAAATTCAAAGAACAATTAGGTAAATACTCACTTGAAAGATTTGCTCAAACATCATATGTTACCAGAAACTGGATTCGACAGACATCGGGTACGGATGATGGATCTTCTTACGATCTGGGTAATATCGATCCTCCATTGAGTAGTATGTTGAAAAAATTTCCGGCAGCAGTGAATGTTACTTTATTTCGGCCATATGTATGGGAAACCAAAAAGCCGTTACAGGAGCTATCGGCAATAGAGGCATTAATATTCTTGTGGCTTACTGTGAAAGTTCTTTTTGCAGTTGGGCCAGCCAAAGCCATGAAGGCAATTCTTACAGATCCGAATATTCAGTTCTGTCTAATATTCTCATTCATCTTTGCATTTGCGGTGGGGGTATCGTCGTATAACTTTGGTACGCTCTCACGGTATCGAATACCTTGCTTGCCTTTCTATGCTCTGGCGGTAACGCTTATATACTATAAGTACTACCCGCCCGAAAAGAATTTGTTCTCATTTAAGTAATATACATAAAAATGCCCTCAGATAATGAGGGCATTTTTATTGTGTGATATTTTTACTAGCTGAATAGGTCAATGAATTTCTGTTTTTGGGCTTGAATGCTGTATTGCTGAACGATCTTAGCACGTCCGGCAGCGCCCATTTTTTTACGCAATTGCGCATCACATATCAGCTTTTTCAGAGCGACCATCCATTCTTCTGAGTTATTTACCAGATAGCCATTAATGTCGTTATCAATTATTTTTTGATTTACACCTATGGGACTCGCAACAGCAGGTATACCTAATGAGAGGTATTGTATGAGTTTGAAACCGCATTTGCCCTCGCTCCATGCATCTGCTGCTAAAGGCATAACACCAATATCCATCTGTAGTAGATCTATTACCTCAGTACTTTCACTCCATGGGGTAAAAGTATAGTTCTTCAAAGGTAGATGGGGGTCTTTATTGGCTATTACCATAAATGTGAATTCCAATTCTTGTTGTAATTCTTGTAGTATAGGTATAAGCGAGTCTAAATAAAATAAGGTAGACTGACTGCCTGTCCATCCTACTAATACATTGCCGGTATGATGCTCTTTCTGCTGATTGTGGTATAGCTCCACATCAACACAAGTAGGTACTAATACAGTATTAGGATTGTATTGTGAAGCGTAGCTAGATAGGAAAGAGTTACCAGCTGATATTTTGTAAGACCATCTACATGTATATTGTACCTTCCAAAAGGCTTTGAACCATGCAGCTATTTTATTCTCTACAGATGTGTTTGGTATCCATATAGCATCATCAAAGTCAAAGATCATTTTCTTAGCCCAAAGTTTGGATACTATCCATTCGAATATAGGAGGGCCAAGAGGGGCTGCCTCACGATGGATGAATACGTAATTGTATCTAGGTACATCAAAGAGTACTGTCTTCCAGCGCTTGAAATATCCCTTTATAATACCTATCCCTTTTTGTATAGCAGAGCCTCCTTTATATAGAATGTCCCAAGTGGTCTCATCCATAAATGGAGCTATCTTGTATTCTATGCCTGCGGCATTTAAGTATCGTTCATACAGCTCTACCCTGAAACGCTGTGATGGGGCGTGTCGGGCAGGGTATGGAACGAGGAATAGTACTTTTGTAGCCACTGTTTATTGTAAAAGTTGTTTATAAACTGTTTCGTAATTTTCTACACCTTTCTCCAAACTATAAAAATCTAATGCACCCTTTCTGATCTCATCAGCATAGAATATTTTTGTAGTAAGTGTATCTATAGCTTGGCTAAGAGTAGCTGTTGTGAAATCATCTATTGCTACACCTGAATGATATTTATTGACTACGTACCCTGTATCTCCTACTCCATTATTGCACAGAGTAGGTATGCCCATAGCCATTATCTCTCCTTGTTTTGTAGGAGATGATGCTTTTTTAGAGAAAACAGGTTTGATGAAAAACAAACTGTAATTCATAATGCTGATATACAGTGGCACTTCTTTTCGGGCTGCAGGTTTTACTATAATGGATTGTATATCAATACCCAAAGCCAAAGCCGCATCTTTCACCATATTTTCAGGCTCGGTAGTTACAAAGAGAATGATAGCATTAGGAACTTTCTCCTTGTATATCTTATAACAGGCCAACATTTCACGGAGCATATACCACGTACCGATAGAGCCTACATAGCCTAATATTGGAGTGTCAGAGGGTATGTTGAGTTGTAGCTTGAGCGATTTTTTTTGTTCTTGTGTTACTTTATCTGGGTCAAAAAGATGAGTATCTACACAGCAAGGTATAACTGTGATTGGTATGGGTTGTCCTTGTATCTGCTTCCAACTACGTATTTCGTCCTTCCCCAGAAATGTGAGAGATATAGTATGGTCTGCTTGTTCTAAATATTGATGTTCTTTTTTCTTAAAATATTTGTAGATAGTTTTAAATAAAGGGTTGCTCTGGTTCCATAGGCCACCGTCAATACGTTCATCTGCCCAAAAGCCACGCATATCAAAGAGGAATTTTGTTTTAAATTTCCTTTTCATTTCTTGACCTATCATAGCAGATATATAGCTGCGACAATGCACTATTTTGAAATGATATTTTTTATGTAGTGCAAAAGCATGTTTGCGCATTGCACGAATATCTTTGATAGTAGATAGTACCGGAGGTTTAGAAGTATACTTTAGGGGTTGCCAGTTGATCTGTGATTTTCTACATATATCAATGATCACATCTTTGTTTTGAGAGAAACGATCAGGTTTCTCACAACTGATCAAAGTGATATGATATCCTTTTTTAGATAAGGCACATAGGTATGGTAATACTTGTGACTGACCTAAAGGATCTGTCATACCATCGTAGGATATATAGAGTACTTGTATGCTTTCCTGTTCTATCATTTATCTATTATTTCGGCTTTCATCATTGATTGTCTGTTCAAGTTCCGCTTTTTGCGTAATATCTGGTACAGCGGGAATATTTTATTCTTATCTACCCATTGCATCAGTCTCGATTTCCAATTATCACCTATATATTCGATAGTAGATTTTGCATCTACAGTGTCTACCGGACGTGGATATACACATCTGAAATTTTCAAAGGCGCCAATTTGCTTGTACTGACCCCAAGAATCAGCTGTACGTCGCAAAGGAATCATAGCCTCAGAGAATGTTTTGCAAGCATCTTTTGTGATAATATAACCAGCAGTACTGATGGGTTGATAAATATCCTGTGGTATGTATGACTTATATGGCTTGTGAATATCTACTACTGTAGAGCCTATCAGACGGATAGGATCCCAGCTTTGGTAGTATAGCGCAGCTATCTCGTTTTTTTGTAATTGCTTGGCTACAGTGTCTATGTAGGGTATGAAATCTTTTTCAAAAACAATATCATCTTCTAATATCAAAGCATATGGAAGATTGCGGCGTATAACCTCCTTGTAAATGAAATAGTGAGATAGCGCACAACCGATGGCACTGCGAGATAACCAAACGGGATTTTCCTTAATGGCTTCCAGATCGCAATATTGAGCCATCTCTTCATCAGTCAAAGACTTTCCATAGGTTGCATCAAACCATTCAAACTTCAAGCCTATATGCTCTAAGTGTTTAGCCAGCTGCGCTCTGCGATCCGTAGAGTTTTTGAGGCTTACTATAAAAACCGTAATATCATTTGCCATGTACTGCGATTTATGAATTATATTTTTTGCACCACCAATGTAAAATGATCAATAACCAAATACGATTATACAGATGGTCTTCACCTGACTTGAATTTTGTAATGAGTAATTGAACTGCTGAAGGTTCTACTAATGCACAGTGGCGAATAGTATTGTCATCCAGATAATCAGATATCAAATGACTCAATGGTCCTCTGAGCCATTCTCTTAAAGGTATTGAGAATCCACGTTTAGGTCTTTCAAACAGTGTACGTGGTACCAGATCGTACAACACTTTTTTCATTAAGTATTTAGTACCATAACCTTCGCGTACCTTGAAGGTATAATCTATATTCAATCCCATCTCAACCAATTTCACATCTAATAGAGGTACTCTACTTTCTAGTGAATATTGCATACTGGCACGATCAACCTTTACAAGCAGGTCATCTTTTAGGTAATGCTTCAAATCCCAAAAGGCTTGTTCTTCTCCAGCATTACCTTTTTTGTCGTAAATCTCTAATTGGTTAATTTTTGTAAAATAATATTCAGGTTGTAATAATAGTTTGTTCAATTCTTTTTCACTGAAACAGTACTGCTCTTGAGAAAAAATATGAGTATGTATACGAGATGGTGATGGATAATCAAACAAGTGGCCAGCTCGTTTATAGCGGTTATCCATCATTTGTGTCATATAATAGAGTGGCTTTCTGAATGTTCGTATCAGCGGTTTGTGTAATCTGTTAGCCCAAGTATACATTCCATAGCCCTGAAACAGTTCGTCACCGCCATCGCCTGTTAATGCTACTGTAACATGTTGCCGGGCTAGCTGCGATACCAACATGGTAGGAAATGCGGACGAATCTGCAAAAGGTTCATCATATACATCCAAAAGGGATGGGATCAGCTCTAGAATATCATCAACTGAAACTTTGAAAGTGTGGTGATCTGTACCTAAGTGTTTTGCTACACTATCTGCATATTCAGATTCGTCATACTTAGCCTCGTTGAAACCAATACTAAATGTCTTTACTTTATGTGTAGAGATATTCGCTGCTACTGCAGTTACCAGGCTAGAATCTATACCGCCACTGAGGAAAGTTCCTAAAGGTACATCACTGATCATTTGGCTTTGTACTGCTTCAAATAGAAGGTCTTTATATTGAGTGAGTGCCCGTTCTTCAGACTTTAGTGGGTTCTTTAAGAAATGATCTTCAGGTTGCCAATAAGTGCTGAATGTTAGATTGTTATCTGCTAGATTTAATTCTGCGTAGCTGGCAGCTTGGAATTTATATACATTCTTATAAATAGTATGCGGTTCGGGAATAAAACCTAAATGCAGGAAATAGGGAACTGCATCCTTGTTTATTTGAAGAAACGAACTGTTTTTAGATTGCGTAAAATAGCTTTTAATCGCTTTCAGTTCTGATGAGAAAATGAAAGTATCCTTATCCCAATAATAAAATAAGGGTTTAATGCCTATTTGATCGCGACATAAGGTTAGTTTGTTATGAAGTGTGTCGAAAATGGCTACTGCAAACATACCGTTTAGCCATGAAAAACATTCTGTACCAAACGCAGCAAAAAGTTCTAGTATTACTTCCGTATCACTATGTGTTTTCCATTGTTGCTGAGGTAGTTTTTCGCGAAGTGTATTAAAGTTGTATACCTCCCCATTATATACCATTACATACCTGCCGCAGGCAGAGTGCATAGGTTGATTGGCAACGGTAGAAAGATCTATAATACTGAGACGACGATGTCCTAGGAAGACTTTTTCTGAAACATCATTAAAATAGCCTCCCGCATCAGGTCCACGATGCAATAAAGTATCGGTAGCCTGTTGTAGTGCTAATTTATTGATGCCATTTTTAGAATATCCTCCAGCAATTCCACACATATCTTATCTAATATTAGATCATTTAAGTAATATTAATTTACAAATTACCAAAGAACGTTTTGTGAAGAGACAACGGTAATCTTTTTTTATGGCATCCATAAAGTAATAGGTAGCCCTTTTTTTCTTTCCATCGATGGCCAAATGAAGTGCTACATAAGTATCCCAATGTGCTTCAATCAGACTTTTAAATGGTCCATATACTTTTTGAACAGCAGGATCGGCGAAAGCATATTTAACAGCTAGATCCTTTCTATCTACCAATTTGTCCTCAGGAAATGAAATTACACTACGTGAATCATGTTCTATAAGACGACCAATGATACGGTTATCTGTCCGTAATCCGTGATTGGCTGCTATACGAACCCACAGTTCCCAGTCTTCTGATGCTGATAGCCTTCTGTCAGTATTGAATTTATGTTTATTGAATACTTCCTTTTTTATAAATATACCCATACAGCTGAGTGGATTTCCCACTACGAGTATCAGAGGGTCGTTATCTTTTATGTCTTTTATGGTTTTAGATACATGGTCTATAGTGCCTATGTCATAGGCCATATGCATAAAATCAGGATATTTCTTTTCTTCCAATGCCTTAGCTGCATTTTTCAATGCGTCGTTATACAGTTCATCGTCAGAATCTAAGAATGTGATATAATCACCCTTTGCATAGGCTGCACCATAATTCCTGGCAGCTGCTCGTTCCTCATTCTGCTTTTTGTAGTAACTGAGTTTTGGAGACTGTATTTTATCAAATATTTCGGTGGTATTATCAGTACTTCCATCATCTACAACAATTATTTCATAGTTGATATAATCCAAATCAAGCAAATAAGGAATGTTCTTTGCTAAAAATGCCGCCCTGTTAAAAGACGGTATGATGATACTGATAAACGGATCAGGCATTTTCATACAGATTATTCAGGTTGGTGATCATTTTTTGTAAGGAAAAATCTTTTGCTGTTTTTTGCCCATTAGCTATTAAGGAAAGTTGCAAATTTATATCTGACAGAATAGCTTTGATACCTTCAATAATGCTGTTAGAGTTTTTATGTGCTACTATCCAGGCATTTTGTTTATGTTGTAAAATATCATTGCCTATTCCCGATAGTGTAGCGACCAAGGGTATACCCGCGGCCATTGCTTCTATATATATCTGTCCGAAAGCCTCGGAATGAGTATCTATCGGTACATGAACGCATACATTCATTAAATGGTATGCCGAAGCTATTTCAGGCTCAAATTTTATGACACGGTACGAATGTTCCGGTAATGTAGTAAGTAATGAATGTATCTCTTTTGAATAATCGCCATCAGCATTAAATAGTAATAAAATAGCATCATGGTAGCTTTTCAGTATTTCTCTGAATGCCGGGATTATATATTGCACGCCTTTCCATTCTGTAAATCGAGATATGACACCTACAATGGGGAAGGTATGTTGTAAACTATATTTTTCAGTAAGTGATAGTACAGTTTCTTTATTGGTTGTGCTGAATTGTTCTAATAAAAAACCATGAGGTATCAGTATTACTTTTTCAGCAGGCACCTTTTCCCAGTCTATCAATATTTTTTTTACCTCGCCAGATATTGCAACGATATGTGTTGACAATCTATTGACCAATTTATCCCAATAAACACCTTTGGGAAAATAAACATGGTGGAGGGATGAATGATGTCGTGTATGAATTCTTGTTTTAATGCCTGCACGTTTGGCTGCAGATAAGCCTAGAATGCTAGCTTGCTGTAAGTGGCAATGAACAATATCGGGTGATTGTTTTTTTAATTGAGAGTAGAGTTGAAACCAAGCTTTGGGCCAATCTTTCTTGCCACGACAACGAATGCGTGTGACACTAAAATTATTTTGCAGCAGATTAGCTTCAAGGATAGAATCCCCTGGATTAAGTAAAATAAAACTGAGGTCAAATTTACGCTTATCCAGATAGGTAGCGATCCACTCAAAAGCGAGTGCCCGATTCAGATCTGAAATGATATACGTGACTTTTTTCTTCAACCCGTTACAATTATTTGCTATGAGTACTATGTTGTGTTAATACCCTTGAAAATTATTCAATTTCAAGGGATTTTTCAGCATGAATTGATAGAATTATACTAGGATAATAACTATAAATCCACTATCTGAGGAAAGAAGACGCCATTAGCGGTAATGATATAATCGTATAATCGATATTTAATTGATTGCGGCAACCATTTAAGTGAGTTATTATCAATGGAGTTTATCCAGGCCTTACTGCAAAAACTCTTAAAAAATGTTGCCTTTGTTCCTGTTGGTTTGTAAGGAGATTTGATAAAACCTTCATTAAGCCAATCTGAGTGAATAGTAAAAAGTTTTGCTTGTGCAATTGCATATTGCCGTTGACGTATGATATAGCTAACGGTAGTAATAGTATCATCGTGCCATGCGAAGGCTTTATTGTTGAAATATAAGGATATATTCATTTTATAAGCGCGGACTGCAAATTCATAATCCTCCGCGTCAGTCAATCGTTCCTCAAAACCACCAATACTATTGAATAGACTTTTTTCTATCGAAAAATTGGCAGTAGTGACAAATATTTGATCTCTGGATAGTGGGGTGGTTGCAAAATCATTCAGAGGGACTAACCATTTACTACTGAGGTAAGATTTATATCTGAATAGCTCAGTTGAAGTACTTGTTATCTCTTCTTTTAGGCCTCCGGTAACTATACAATTAGGAAATTGTTGATGATGCTTTACATGTTCCTCTAAACAATTGGGTAATGGGCGCATGTCATCATCAAAAAATACTAACAGTTCATTTTTAGCAATTGCAGTACCTTTATTGCGAGTAGCAGAGCGACCTTTATTTTCCTGATGTATGAATTGTATTTGTAAGCTCGATTTATACTGTTTTACAACATCAGCAGTATTATCTGTAGATCCATCAGATACAATAATGACCTCAAAATCTGTAAATAATTGTTTCTCTAATGCTGCCAGCAAGTTTGGCAGTTTAGTAGCGCCATTGTAAGTAGGTACTATTACAGAAACACTCATTTATAAAAATTTTGAAGGTACTTGCTTGCCATCTACACTTATCAATTCGGTGCCATGTTCAGACCATTTTTTGCGTTTGTACATAATGATCTGCCAGAAGGGAAATATCTTATGTTTTCTGATCAATGTCTTGAACCAAGCAAATCTAGTATTGCTGATATCGGTATCATGTATATCGCTAAAAGCAGGCGTAGCTTTAATAGGAAATGGGAAAATGATCTGTAAATTTTTGGTATAACCATTCTCTACATAACGTAACCAGTCGTCTACTACATTATTCACCGGAAGCAAGTGCGATGATATTTGTTTAGCTGTTTCAGATCCTACAGCATAGCATTGCATACCAAATAAAGAACGAATATTGTCTACATCTGTAAGTGTATATTTGTCGTTGATCTTCTTTTTGGTAAATAGATTTACCGGTTGTAATAGTATAGTATAAAATAAGAAGGTATCAGATGGTTGTATGAATTTTTCTATCTCAATTACCAGTGTAGGGAAATTTTTTGATAAGATAATATCATCTTCCATTACTATTGCTGATGGTAATTCGAGATCTACTATTTTCTTAAGGACAGAGTAATGGCTTAAAAAACAACCTATTTCACCCTTTTTTAGTTCTCTGAAATATTTGTGTTCATGATCCATATATTTATTCAGATCATCCTCCGTAAGTTTATATCCGTCTACACCTTCAAATATCTCATAGTCCATCCCTAAGCTTTTTAACTGCTTTTCTATCTTCACACGCCTTTCTACAGAGCGCTTAAGGTTGATAACAAATATTTTCATCCTATCTTATTTTGTTGATCACTTTTTTAAGAAAAACAGGTAGTAAGTGTATGCGTAGTTTGATGTTTCTGAAATGTGATGCTTCAGCGTTTGTCAATAGTTTCTCATCTATAAGAGCTGCTATCCTTTTTGCGTCAGAGTATTTGTTCATCGCATAACCTTCTAAAAAGAGATAGAATAAAGAATAGTTTATAGCCTTGTCAATTCTAGTCTTGTCTCCTATGAAGTGTTCTTTGAATTCAAGCGTTAATTCTTCATTTGGCCATAGATCAGCTGCTATAGTATTGAATTTTGATCCATTTAATTTAGCAATTGAATGATAAAGTGATAAAGTTTCCTTGTTGAATTTTTCGTGAAAATTATTGGTTTTTGAATCATCATGAACACGGAAGTGGGCCAAGAGGTCATTAGTCTTTTTGAGGCCATTGAAGCCATATTGCAGTAAGTATCTTATCCACAACTCTTTATCCATGATAAAATGGAACTGTTGATCTAAATACCCGATCTTATCAAAACAACTTTTTCTAAAGAATGTTTCAGGCTGATCAATTCTTGCCCAGCCAATTGTTTTCTCTAAATTGTCAGCATATACATCTGTACCTGTAGAGAAAAATTCACCCTTATTGCCAAATATTCTACTAATACCTAAATATGCATTTGTAGTCGGGTCGGAAAAAGCTTCTCCTACTTTATGCAAAGCACCTTTTTCGTAATAATCATCACTATTTAGCCAATTGATAACATCTCCGCTTGCTATTTTAAATCCTTTATTGATAGCATCACTTTGCCCTTTGTCATTTTCGCTCACCCAATGAGTGATATGTTTCTCATATTTTTTAATGATCTCAACTGTATTGTCTTTGCTACCACCATCCATAATGATATACTCCAGATTAGGGTAGTTCTGGTCTAATACAGAACAAATAGTTTGTTCTATAAACTGTCCCTGATTATAAGAGGGCGTTATGATGGATATTTTTGGATGCATATTATAAGCTAGTTCTGATTGAGTTTTATTACCCAAAAAATACAATTCTTTACCAATAACAGGCATTTTCTACTGCTTCAGCATGATCTGGTGTTTCGTGAGGATATGGTTTTTTCCAATGTTCATTGAAATATTTGTTAATATCCTTGTTGTCCATCCATCTTTTGCCTAGTATACCGAACATGAGTTGTGATGCGCCTCCCATATGTATAGCCTGTTTATCAAGGCTTTTAACAAAACTACCTAATGCAAGTCCATATGCACCCGCACCGATAAGTGCTATTTCAAAATCTGTATTCAGAATTTGATCACACATATGATGGTATGCATCGAACCATGTAGCATACCCGGTATTAGAGCCGGCAATTGATTGTACTGCTTTAATAGTTTTTAATTCAAATTCAGGTAATATATCGTCATTATGAAAAAGTTGTGCTCTATGATTTTTATATTGATGTATGATAGATTCTTCAAACGGATGAATGACCAATACTTTTTTACCTTTTAAATATCTGCTCCAAGGATCGTTAGGAAAATAATAAGGCTCAATGCAAGGCAGGTCTATGTATGATGTTGTGTCCAAACAATATTTATTGCAAATTTCTTCTTCTCCTTCATTATACCATACGCCCATTACATCTACATTATGTAAGTGAGCGAACATTTCTTCACAAAAGCGCTCTATGTTTTTCCCGTCTGAAGGAAAGAAGCCTGAAGCAATGTGCATATTTCTTAGAATTTCAGGCTCCCATACTATTTTTTTAGAACTATGTAGATAATAATGGTATAAAGCAGATAATTCAGTAGATCCTAAACGAGCTATGAGTAATGGGCTGCCGCTACTTACTTTATCTGCAATTAGCTGATTGCCGGCGTCGCCTTTTATTACAGGCTTGCCACAGTATTTATCTTTAGGCTCAGCTATATATATCTTTCTATAAGACCCATACCGGTGGGTATAGCCCATTTTATAGAATATGCGATCCATTAAGCTGTTCATCGGTTATTGAATATTTATATAAACTAAAGGTAACCTATTGTTCTATTTCATGTTAGGGAAAAACCTACGTCTGATCTTTCTTACCTGCATCATTACTGAGTTTGGTAAAAGTTTGTACATTATTTGTCTAATATTATTCAGGTGTTGCGGTACTTCAAAATAGTTTGTAAATATTTTTGAATCTACATTTCGATTTCGTTCTACAGTAGTAGGGTGTACCAAAGTTTTTATTTGTTCACTTTTTATATAAGAAACACGACTTTCGTTCACTGTATGTGTGGCATCTGCACCAAAACCAATATTGGTTACAAGGTTTTTAACAGGGGTGATGGCCAGTCCGTCGTTATACCAACATGTAAGTAACCATTGATAATCCCAAATATCGGCTCTTTTGCCATCCCTTACCAACTCAAATATATTACGCCAATAATCTAACTGTTTTTTATTCATTGTGATCTGTTCCAGTTTTTTTGACTGGATGAAATCATCTAAATAAGGTATTTCAAAATCATATTTTTTCCAAGCTCTGCGCCAAGTTGCCCAGCCCCATGCTGTAAAGAAGTTATTGAAATAATAAGATTTCCCGTTACTATAATTGGCACCTACAAAGTTATTGCCACTAATATGCATGATCTGATCATTATCTTTATAGTATTCCAGTAATTCGGTGCAATAACTGAAAAAACTTTGGTCAGGCACACAATCATCTTCTAGTATAATACCTTGTTCTACCTCATCGAAAAACCAAGAAATTGCACTAGAAGGGCCATGCCCACAGCCCAGATTTTTATCTCTGAATAAAGTGTGCAATTCGCAATCCCAATCTATTGCAGTTACTATTTTCCTTACTACTTCACAACGTTCAGTTTCACCATGTATATCAGCACGTGGCCCATCTGCTGCTACATATAGATGTTTCGGACGTGCCATACGAATGACATTGAACACCTGCTGAGTGGTCTCAGGGCGGTTAAATACCATTAACAATATGGGGGTATCCATGCTCATCTGTTTTGTATGATCTTTTCCATGAACTGCGGCATAAGTTTGTGTTTGCGCAATATGTTTACTATTGTTTTATCTGCTGGTTTAAAATTTTTCCAAGGAGTTTTTCTCAAGTATTTATAATATATCTCTTTTACAGGGTGTTTGTCCATGTATTCCCACGGTTTAGATTTCCCGGTAAAATGAATAATATATGGATCAGCTATTGCATTTTGTATATCCTCGTAGGTATAAGTAATAGCATTAGAATGAATGTAAAATAAATTGGTTTGGACATTATATTTAGGAGCTAGTGCCTTCCAATGGCCTTTACACACCACATTGAATGCATCTTGATCCCAGTATTGTATAAGGGCAGCATTATTGAGAATGAATTCAGTAAGTTTCTTTAATAAATTATCTCTTCTCCATGCAGCTAGATTGATAAGCATGATACCCGAATTGAAATAAGGATCACTAGGTGAAAAACCGAATTTGAAGCGTACCGGATTGTCAGGATCTTCAATTGCAGCTACATAATAGTTGTCAATATCTGTTCTGTATAATTCTAGTAAGTCTTTAAGCACCACGATGTCTACATCTAAGTATAGTAGTTTGTCAATATTCTCAGGTAGCAGTTCTGCCATTTGAATTCTATAATAATTGGCAAGTGTAGCGTGGTCACTAAGTTTGAAGTTAGAAAAGTGAGCTGGATCTATTCGTACTTTCTCTAATACTAGTCTGCTGCCTTGATATACTTTGCTTAGTTTAGTCCAATCCTCATCTTCTATTTTATCATCGCATATAGCGTAAAGGTGAATGTCGGTATTTGGGTTATTTTTAATTAATGTAAATAACATTACTGCTGCGTGTTGCAGGTAGTTTTTGTCTAATGTTATAGCTACATTGATCTTAGGCATTCAGTAATTGGTTATAAATTTTAGTGTACGAAGCTATCTGTACTTGTTCATTATATTTCTCACAAGCATCATGACTTATCTTTTCTGGAATAAATCTTTGTTCGTAGTTCTTGAATTCAATGATAGATTCTGCCAATGCGGCTGCTGTAATATCCCTACATAATAAGCCATTCACTCCATGCTGTACCATATCAGGTATACCGCCAACAGGGAACGCTATCACCGGCGTACCACACATAATGCTCTCTAGTACTGTATTAGGTAAATTGTCTGCCAGTGATGGTATTACGAACATATCTGCAGCATTGTATATCTCACTTAAGTACACTTCATCTTCTGTATAGCCTAATTGGTGTACCTCTATGCCCTGAAATATAGTTGTGTCTGGATTTGTGATACCAACTGTGCATACAGCATACTCATCTTTATTTACAGAATTAATGGCCTCTACCAACAGATCGTAACCTTTACGAATACTGTATACTCTGAAAGCAAGGAAAAGAATGATCTTCTTATTGGTGGGAAGATTCAATTTTTTCTTAGCTGCAGCTCTGTCTTTTAATTTATATATAGTTCTGTCTATGCCATAAGGTACCAAATGGTGCTGTACATCAGCAAACATTTTACTGCTTTTTGACAGTTCCATTAACCAGTTAGATGGAGAAGCAATGGCAAATTTCTTTTTATCGAACCGTTGAAATGCACTAAGCTTCTTTTCAAGTTCGGTATGTGCATATTCGTTATTGATTGTGCCTTCTAATTGAGGGCATGAATGACAGTCGATTTGGAATTTTGTACAGTCGCCGGCATAGTGGCAACCACCGGTAAATGGATTCAGATCGTGCAATGTCCATACTATAGGTTTCTTGGCATTTACAAAGAAGCTATAATCCACAAAATGAGAGGTTACCCAATGCATATGTATAATATCGGCTTCCTTATATAAAGGATGCTGTGTGATGTCATACAATGAGTTGTAAAAAGTGAAAACTTCCAAACTTGGTGGGCGACCTGCTACTATCTCTTCCTGATAATCTACTTCCTTTTTGTATATCACCTCAGGGTGTGTGCCCATTTTCTTACGAAATCGGTACATCAGCTTCTGCCATATGGATTTAGTTTCCTTAAGGTGTAATTCGTATTGATAGTCGGCAATATTATAAGCGTAGGGCAACCCAGCCAGTGGTTCTTCACGTATCAGCAGGCGTGAATGCATACCTGCTTTCAGGTAAGATTCATGTAAGCGGTAACATGCTTTAGTAGCACCCCCGGCTCTATTGTTTGTATTAAGTACTAGTACATTCATAGTATAATGATATTACTTACCCATATCTCTAAGGGTTTTTATATCTGTTGTATTTTTTTTTGCTAATAATGTTTCCAGGTCATTGTTCCACCACTTAGTAGCCTTTATAGTTTCTATTGTTTGCTGGTCAAAGCGATTTCTGATCACTTTTGCAGGCACACCTACAGCTATAGCATATTCAGGTACATCGCTTAATACTACTGCACCAGCACCAAGTATTGCACCCCTACCAATTGTTACACCATTCTTTACAAACACATTGGCTCCTATCCATACATCATCTTTTATCGTTACGCGCTTGTTGAGCTCGGTTTGATTTTTTGCTACTGCATCTTTACCATACAGATCCTCATTGTAATATACTTTTGGGCTGGTAGAGAATTTATTTGTAGGATGATCTCCATAACCTATAACTACATTAGGCCCTATAGAGCAGTAAGAACCAATATCACAATTGAATAGGACCGTATTATGTCCTACATAGCTTTGGTGACCGAAAGTAGCGTTGTAAACTGTGTTATTGCCATATAGCATATACTGTCCATCCTGCTGTTGCTTCTGAAGTAGTGTTTGTGCGTCAAGATCTACGGCAGCTTTGCCATACATATACTTGAATACACGCCAATATTTTTTCAGTTTGTCCAGCATCTTTACTTATTTATTGGTGCCATTTACAATCTATATATACACAGCCTATATCACCTTGATCATATGTAAGTTCTGATCCATTATCAACAATACTCACCCCGCAGGCATCATTTAGGTATTCATAGGCCATTACATTAGGTATGAAAATAGCTGCATCTAAAGTGTATAAACCTGGCATAATAATATTGCCAGGTACTTCGCATATGGCTTCAGCTATATCATTTGCTCCTTTTTGAAAATCAAAATGAGAAGTGAATACTTTTCTTTTGAATTTATCTACCAGTGCAATGCCTACTTTAGTAAGCTTAGTATCGTCCTTGCATTTAAAGCGCATTTTTATTTTAAAGCCATCGTAGTATAAAACTTCATTTACTTTCTCATCGTTTTTGTCTAGTAGTGCTATTTCTTCAAAGTAAGCATTTCCCTTTGGGTTGTCGCTAGCTTTATAATAACTTACTTCTCTATTATTGGTCCTCAGATATTCTTCTACTACGTATGAAGTATCCCCCATCAGTTCTACTGAGCCTTTATCCAGCAACATACAACTAGTACATAACTGTATGATATTACCCATCTGGTGGCTTACAAATAATACTGTACGTCCGTGATTCTTACTCACGTCCTGCATTTTACCTATACACTTCCTTTGAAATTCGGCGTCTCCTACTGCCAGTACCTCATCTACTATCAGTATCTCAGGTTCTAAGTGTGCTGCTACCGCAAAACCCAATCGTACTTTCATACCACTACTATACCTTTTAACAGGTGTGTCAATATAGCGCTCGCAACCGCTGAAGTCAACTATTTCGTCCAGTTTAGAATTGATCTCATGCTTGGTCATGCCTAGTATCGCACCATTCAAGTATATATTGTCTCGGCCAGTAAGCTCTGGGTGAAAACCGGTACCTACTTCTAGCAAAGAGGCGATACGACCCTTTACCTTGATACTGCCTTCCGTGAGTTGTGTCACTTTAGATAGTATTTTCAAAAGAGTGGATTTACCGGCACCATTTCGACCAATGATGCCAAGTACATCACCCTGATTTACATTAAAGCTTACATTTTTTACAGCCCATACATAATCACTTTCTCCTTTGCTTGCACGATCATTACTTTCACCCACTTTGGCATAAGGGTCTTCTTTGCCTCTCATCTTTGCCCACCATCGGTTCACATCATGACTTAGTGTTCCGGTGCCTATTTCGCCCAGTCTGTATAGCTTTCCTACATTTTCAACCTTTATTACTGTCGATGACATAATTACTTCTTACTGAATATTCTATGAATGATGATCATGTACACCTATACAGTATCCATGAAACTCTTTTCTACCTTATTAAATGTGACCACGCCTATTATCAGAATAATGAACATAAAGCCTGTGCTATATAGTAATCCCCATAAATTCAAACTACCACTACCCAGAAATGCATACCGGAAAGTCTCAATGATAGAGCTCATGGGGTTGGCCATAAGTAGCATTTTGTACTTTTCGCCAATACTGTTGAGAGAGTAAATTACGGGTGTGGCATACATTAACAGTTGTACACCAAATGTCAATAAGAATACCATATCACGATACTTGGTTGTTAGTGATGTGATGATCATCCCAAAGCCTAAACCCAAACCACCCATAATAATGATAAGAAATGGCAATAGTAACATGGCAACATTAAAATGTAGATTTCCTGTATTGATAAAGTAGAATCCCCAGAAAATAGCAAACAATATTAATTGAATACCCAATTTTATAAGATTAGATATTACTATTGAAAGTGGCATGACTATCCTGGGGAAATATACCTTACCGAATATCTCAGAATTGTCTTTTAATACAGTAGCAGTTTTGTTAAGGCATTCTGCAAAATAGTTCCACATGGTAATACCAGACAAATAAAATAGTATCATCGGTTTTCCATCGGTTGATAAACCTGCTATACGCCCAAAAATGAGTGTATACATTAATGTGGTTAATACCGGCTGTAGGAAAAACCAGATAGGGCCCAATATGGTTTGTTTATATACGGCAATAAAATCACGACGCACTAATAAAATTAGCAGGTCGCGGTAACGCCACACATCCTTTATTTTAAAGTCCAGAGAACTACTTTTTGGTTCTATGACTTCAGTCCATGATTCTTGCTCCTGTATTCCTTGGATTGACTGCATTGTAATATAAATATAATAGCAAATCTGCTTTTATGGTATAGTTAATTTGTTAAGCTCTAGGAATGTTAAGCGTGTTCTTTTTGGTTAATATTTGTTGAATAGCAAATATAGCCAGCAAACATAGGAATGGTTCTGCATAAAAGCGCCATCTATACCCAACAAAATATACCATAGATACCCCAATAGACCCAATCAAAGGGGTAATGTATATAAACCAAGTGGCAGATAGCTGCTTTTTGAATGTGAGCATCCCTATTCCAACTATCGCCAGTAAATAAACGATTGCATTAATAGGATTAGGAATTTGAGATAATGGCATTACTTCATAATTTTTAGGTAGGAAATAGATACCTAGTTTTCTGATATTCAATTGTATCTCTTTTTCCGGGTTCTGGCATATCCATTGAATAGCTAATTGTTGTCTTGCTTTACTCTCTTGATACTCATTCATGCTGTCTATTCCCGCAATAGATGTATGTGCATATTCATATAATGGATTGCCGGGTTCCTGCCAGCCACCTCTCCATGATCCTCGTGCAGTTGGGTTATGTCCTTGCAGCATCTCAAATCCTGATTGTGTATTCAGTATATAAGCGCCAAATTGTTTCTTATTTTTTTCTAAAGTTGGAATATGGGCTACTGCAATTATTCCCCCCGTAAGAATGCTAAGGATTATTGCCCTTACATTGCTCTTTCTGAGTGATAGGATTATAATGAACAAGAACAAACAAGCATATACTAATAATATGTTAGGTCTTATCAATATGCTAATTGTAGCCATAACAGGAATACTAAACCAATAATTGGATCGCCATTGTCCTTGTAATACTTGTAATAATTGCCAGAACGTAATGATCAGGAAGGGGGCCACTATATTTTCATAAGCAAACAAAGGACCAACATAGAATACTGTAGATGGAAAGAAGAGATACAGTATAGTAGCCCATAATGCATACTTATCAGCCAATACCTTTTGCGATAGCTTTAAGAAGTAAATCGCTGAAATAGCATAAAGTAGGGTAGAGATAAATTGTATAAAAACCACCCAAACAGTTGTGGAAATATGAAACATTTGCAACCCCATATATAAGAATACATTGAAGGTAGAATGGAATGAGGTGGATACCCAAGCATGCTTGCCGGCATCCCATAGAGAGTACCCATGCCCCAAAAGGTAATTCTGTGCTATGGTGTAATTATTATTCTCATCCTGATTCATAAAACTCCAGTCCTTCTGGAAGATCAATATCAATAATATTCTTACCAGCAATGCTAGCGAGATCACTAATCTCAAATTCTTTTTCAGACTTTCATTAGTGTTCATGTATGAGATTTATGATTGATTGAAGGCTTGCTGATATACTGATGTGATACCATCTTTCAGGCTGATCTTTGATTTCCAGCCCATGGCACTTAATTTAGATACATCCATTAGTTTTCTCGGGGTGCCATCTGGTTTACTGCTATCCCATACTATCTTACCGGTATAGCCGGTAATGCTTTTAATAAGTTCCGCCAGGTCTGAAATACTAATATCGTCTCCCACGCCTATATTGATAATGCCCGGCATATCATAATGCTGCATCAGATACATACATGCCTCTGCCAATTCGTTTGCGTGTAAGAATTCACGTTTAGGAGTACCTGTTCCCCATAGTGTTACTTCTGCTTGTCCATTTACTTTTGCTTCATGAAACTTACGTAGCATAGCAGGTAGTACATGAGAGTTCTGCAGGTCGTAATTGTCATTAGGGCCATACAAGTTAGTGGGCATTACCGATATGAAATCACAACCATACTGACTACGGTAGGCATCACACATCTTTACACCTGCTATCTTAGCTATGGCATAAGGCTCATTGGTAGCTTCCAATGGACCTGTTAATAAATAATCTTCTTTAAGCGGCTGAGGAGCCATCTTTGGGTAAATACAAGAGGAACCTAGAAATAGCAATTTCTTTACCTTATGTATGTAAGACTGATGAATAACATTGTTCTGTATCATCAGGTTATCATATAAAAATTCTCCTCTGTAAATATTATTGGCCATTATGCCACCTACTTTGGCTGCGGCAAGGAATACATACTCTGGTTGCTGTTCTTTGAAAAAAGCAGCTACAGCCCCTTGGTCACGCAGGTCTAATTCACTAGAGGTTCTTAATAACAGATTATGGTAGCCCAGGCTTTCAAGTTGTTGTTTGATAGCATTACCTACCATTCCTCTATGTCCGGCCACATATATTTTACTGCCTTTTTCCATGGTTGTTACTCGTATTGTCTTAATATATTGAAACCTGAATTTTTAAGAGTTTCTTCTCTGCGGAATAATTCCAGATCTGCCGCTACCATTTCTTTCACTAATTCTTGTAAAGAATATTTCGGTTTCCATCCCAGTTTCTGTTGAGATTTAGTAGGGTCTCCTATCAGTAGGTCTACTTCCGTAGGTCTGAAATAAGTAGGATCTATGGCTATCAGTTCTTGACCTGCTTTTACTTTTGTATTGTCACTACAGCTCTTTACTGTTGCTTTTTCATCTACTCCGTTACCTTTGAATTCCAGTTCTATTCCAACTTCTGCAAATGCCATACGAATAAAATCTCGCACAGAAGTTGTAATACCTGTGGCAATTACATAGTCTTCTGCTACTTCTTGTTGCAAAATCAACCACATAGCTTCTACATAGTCTTTGGCATGTCCCCAGTCACGTTGAGCATCCAGATTTCCTATAAAAAGTTTGTCTTGCAGTCCAAGGGCTATTTGTGCTACAGCTCGTGTTATTTTACGTGTTACAAATGTTTCACCTCTTAATGGACTCTCATGGTTGAACAGTATGCCATTGCAAGCAAACATTTTGTAGGCCTCCCGATAATTTACAGTTATCCAATAGCCATATATTTTAGCTACAGCATATGGCGATCTTGGGTAGAAGGGTGTTTTTTCGCTCTGTGGTACTTCCTGCACCAATCCATACAATTCAGAGGTTGATGCTTGATATATTCTTGTTTTGTTACCTAATCCTAATAGTCGCACAGCTTCCAATATACGCAATGTGCCTATGCCATCTACATTGGCAGTATACTCAGGTATATCAAAGCTCACCTTTACGTGGCTCATGGCTCCTAGATTATATATTTCATCTGGCTGTACCTCTTGTATGATACGGATCAGATTAGTGCTATCGGTGAGGTCGCCATAATGTAATATGAAATGACGGTTGTTTACATGTGGATCTTCATACAGGTGGTCAATACGGTCTGTATTGAATAAAGAACTACGTCTTTTGATGCCGTGTACTATATAGCCCTTCTTTAATAGAAGTTCAGATAGGTATGCTCCATCTTGTCCTGTTACGCCGGTTATCAATGCGGTTTTTGGCATGGATATATTTTTCGAAATGTGTTATTAATATTCCCTAAATATTTTTATACCAAAATAACAGTTTTAGGCTATTTATTCTAATAATTTATAACTCAAAAAGCTTTTTGCTATAAAAACAGAAGAATGTACCTGCAGAGGTACATTCTTCTAAATGATGCTTACTATCTAATACAGTTATTTCTTAAAGAACGATAAAATGTTCCATTTAGGTTTTTGTGAAGGTTGCTGTGCGTTATAGTCACTTAGTTGCTCTTCATATACTTTGTGTGGATCCGAATAATAACCATATTTTTTCAAGTACTCTACACTATTGAAGATAATAGCTGGGTTTTGGATCTTTCCTTGTCTATGTATTTCGTCAAACTGACTAACACTTGTTTTGTCAGTTACTGCCTGACGAATAACATAAAGGTTCAATCCTGAATTCTTAGAAATGAGCAAGGCATCAGATACCAAGCCTACCGGAGCAGTATCAATAATGATTACGTCAAACATTTCTTGTAACTCTTCTATGAATTGTTTAGTTGCAGGATATGCTAATAAGTCACCTGGATTTGCAGGTACCTGCCCACAATTTGCAATATATAGGTTAGAGTGTATACCTGATGGTTTAACAACATCTCTCATTTCTGAATGGCCACCCAAATAATCACTGATACCATGAGAATTGTTGATGTTCAAGAGGTCAGATAATTTTGGTTTTCTCAGATCAAATTCTACAACAATAACACGTTTCGTACCTAGTGCCAAGATGATACCTAAATTCAATGCTATAAATGTCTTGCCCTCACCGCTATCGGATGATGTTACTGTAATGACTTTCTTATTGTCTATGAATTCTATGAATTCCATATTCGCTCGCAACATTCGAAATTGCTCAGCAATCCCTGTTCTTACTCCCGGGTTGATAGCAATATTATTCTTACGTAGATTCAATGACTGTGGAGCTTTAGAGATAATGCCTATGATAGGAATATCTGTAATGGCAGTGATATCATCTTCGTTTACTATTTTTTTACCTATCAACTCCAACAACAAGAATATTAGGGCAGGTATAAGTAGACCGAACAGTATTGCAAAGGTATATACAGTCTTTTTAATAGGACTAATAGGTACACTAGAAGAGTATGGTGGTATCAGTACTTTTGCTTTATTTGCTTCGTTATATACAGATATCTCATTCTCAATACCTTTTTGATATAAGAACAAATACATGTTCTGCAATACATCGTAGCCTCTTTTTACATCAGTGATGCTTCTGTCAATACTAGGTACGTTACGTATACGTGCAGAGTATGCAGCTTCTGTTTTGCTCGATTCTTGTATGTCACTATCTACAGTACTGGTCAGTTTACTCAATACGTCCAGTATACGTCTTTTTAATGCTTCTAATTCTACTATAGTTTGAATCAGAAATGGGTTAGATGTTCCTAACTCCTGTACTTTTTCTTGAGTTTCTAATTTTTGAACCAATGAGTTGTATTGTTTGATCAGATCAAGAAGTACATTATCCTCAATATCCAATGCTACTATTATCTGGTAGCGGCTATTCAATAATATATATCTCAGGTTAAATAAGGCTCTTCTCTTTTGTAATAATCTGTCAATATTTTTTTGAGTCTCGTTTTTCTGACTCATGAAATTACTCGCTTGGCTTTGTACATCCACCATGTCATTACGCAACTTGATAGTTTCTACACTTGAATCCACATTGTGTAGATTTTGCATCAGATCAGCTTTGTGTTGATTGATAAAGTCACGTGTCTTTTGTGCAGATAAGTCAATGTTAGATAGCTTATTCTTGAAGTAGATAGCTTCTAAGGTCAATAGAAACTCAATACCACGTTGTGGCAGATTATCATTGAAAGATAGATCTACAACACTCGTTCTACCATCAGCTGATGTCGCTTTGAAATCAGACATCAATCTGCGAACTGTATAATCAGGGTTTTCTATTTTTACACCTACTTCATTGATCAGGTAATTTCTGGTAGGAGATGTTGGATTGTAAGTGTACTGTATTTTATAACGACCCCATGGTCTGGTGATCCAAGAGTCATACATCACATCATTTGATTTATCGCCTTCTTTCACTTCGAAGTGACCATCTGTCACATATTTTACTGTAAATGCAGCATGTTCACCCTTGAATCCTGCTGAATCGAAAACGATCTTGATTGGACATTCGCCATACAATTCGCTTTCTTGCATTTTTCCGCTCAGATAATAGTTGAAGTTCAGATGTAGTGAATCTACAGTTTGTCTCACTAACTCTTCTGAGTGCAGTGTGTTCATTTCATTGAAGAAGTTAACAGGTATCTTCTTTACAATGTTCAGTTTGTCTAAAATGTCGCTACTGGCATTGTCTTCCTCGTTTACCAGCAATGAGCTTTTGATGGCATACATTGGCTTGGTAGTGGCAATGTATATTAGACCAAATAAAAATGAGAGAAGTATGCATGCTACTATCCAGTACCAATAGCCTATCAGTGATCCTATATAACGTTTGGGGTCAAACGCAAATGTAACATCTTGCTTTGGCTTTTTCGGGGTGTTTGTACTGGTGTTAGCAGGTGGAGTTTGTTCCATGTTGCTGTTATATAGGTTAATTAGTGCGTTAATTTTTCTATGGCAACTATACCAAATAGTGTAGTTACAAAGGTGGCAATGGCCGGTAAATATACCCTCAACACATCGTTATGGTTGGCCTGACGTTGTACACGACTAGCTTCTACATATACGATGTCATTCTGCTTTAATACGAAATATGGGTTGGTAAATGCATTTCTACTGTTGAGGTTTAGACGTGCAAACTCTCTACGTCCGTTGTTCTCACGTATTACCATAACATTATCCCTTCTACCATCTATAACGATATCACCCGCTGCTGATAAGGCCTCAATAACATTTAGACGATGGTTTGGTGCAATTACCACACCAGGATATTTAACGTCACCCAACACAGATACTTTATAGTTCAGGATACGTATTTCTACAACAGGGTCTTTTACATAACTGTCTCTTAGTTTCTCACTAATGATATCCTTCACATTACGCATCGTCAGCCCTATCACTTTTATTTTGCCCAATACCGGAAAGTCGATATAACCATCAGCATCAACCAGATAACCTTTTACCGATCCTGCACTACCCACACCACCATTACCTGTCGGTGTCAGGTTATACTCAATACCTCCTTCGTTAAAGATGCTCACGGGGTTCTTCTCTGTAAAGTTACTGATACTGCTAATGTTAATAGCAAGGATGTCATCTGTCTGGATGATACTCTGAATGTATGGAGGTATTTTTGTTATCAATACAGTGGTATCGGTGGGCTCATTGTCTCTGAAGTACAATGTCCTTCTTTGCAGTCCTGCACACGATGATGCAAAGATGACGTAGAGTATGGCAATGGAGTAGAGTAGTTGACGCATATGTGTCTGAATAATACTGATTTAAATAGATGTCTTTATTTAGCTATTAAATTAAAGCAATACATCTGGTTTTCTATCTGATATTTTGCTTTAAGATAATTTTTTCTGTTCATAATTTAATGTCCAATAATATCAATGCTCCTGCAAAGTAACTCGCTAATGCTGATAAATTGAATGATTGACGTTTAAACAGATTGTTAATGAAGGCATTATTAACGCTATATACCTGCTCGCAAATGCATATGTGATAGTAGAGCAAACCTTTGCTCATGGCTGTTTTAAGCAATTATTATTTTTTGTATAAATTAGGTTTTTCCTTCGTCTAAACGTATTGTTAACGATGACTTTATCCGACTTTGGGGGCTTTTTCTAAGGCTGTTTTCTACTCACAGAGCAGTAAAAAACTTACAATAAAGTAGATTCTTGAGCATTTAGGGTGCTACTCGATACTTTTTCCAACCATGCTTAGGCTGCATCTCAAACACTATACGATCATGCATGCGGTTGCTTCTGCCTTGCCAAAACTCGATTTTCTCAGGAAATAGACAATATCCCCCCCAATGTTCCGGTCGTGTAATACCTATGTTCTTGAATTGCTGTTCGTAAGTTTGATAGTTCTCCTCTATGATGGTCCTGTCATGTATCATACTGCTTTGAGGCGATGCCCATGCGCCTATTTGGCTTCCCATAGGGCGGGAATGGAAATATTCATCGCTTTCTGCAGTAGGCACTTTTTCAATTCTTCCTTCAAAACGTACTTGCCTTTCCAGCTCTTTCCAAAAGAATACTACTGTAGCAAATGGATTTGCAGCTAGCTCTTTGCCCTTTGCACTGTCATAGTTCGTGTAGAAAACCAATCCCTTATCGTTAAGCCCTTTTAATAGTACTATACGGGCATGTGGCTTATGGTTACTATCCACAGTTGCCAAGGTCATGGCATTTACTTCGTCTATCTTCGCTATCTCAGCTTCCGCAAACCATTTGGTAAAGAACGCCAATGGGTCATCGCCTACTGCACTTTCTTCCAGTGCGGCCAGCTTATAATCCTTGCGTATATGGGCAATATCCGATGTAGTTGAATGTGTAGACATTATTTATCGGATGATCCGAGATATTTAGCCATTACATATATAAGTTCTATAACCATCAAGAAGATGAAAACCCATGTCAGTGTTGGCCCTACGTTGTTATTAACGTTGTCAAAAAAGGCATTCAGTAATAAACCGTTCATATAAGGATGAATTTGCGTTGCAAGATACAAAAGATGCTTTGTAATTACCAGCTATGATTTTACCGTTTTTTGTGTTTATTTTCGGGTATTAATGTTCGTTCTCTATGTTTTTGCGGCATATTAGTTTCCTTAAGGCAGTGACCATTTATGCGTTCACTGCATTTGGAGGACCGCTGGGACATATAGGCATGATGACCAAAACCTTTGTACAAAAGCGAAAGGACATCACTCAGGACGAACTTTTAGAGTACAATGCCTTCTGCCAGATGCTCCCCGGGCCTTCTTCCACGCAGACGGTGATGCTCATAGCACTCAAACGCGGGGGTATTCCTCTGGCTTGTATCACATTATTATTATGGATATTACCTGCCACTCTTATCATGAGTGCACTCTCCTTTCTCGTTTATTTTTTCGATGTAAAGGATATTCAAACTAATGTTTTTACTTATATATTGCCTATGTCCGTGGGTTTCGTTTGTTACGCTGCCGCTCGCATGATGCAAAGTAATATTCGTCACCTGGCCACTTGGGCTATTATGATAGGTAGCCTTTTGGTCACTATTTTCCTCAGGTCGCCCTGGGTCTTTCC
>JBAWXE010000007.1:0-63246 GCA_037144255.1 Bacteroidota bacterium
AATTTGAAGATAAATATCTATTGGTCAATATCTTGAAATCATTATAACGAACATTGAAAGAATTGTCAAACTCCTGTTTCAATTTAGTATTACCTACTGCTATATTCATAGGGTCTGTATTATCTTTCAGGGGTTGTATCTGGTCTATGGTGGGCTGTTTGGTACTTCCTGCATAGTTAAACACAAAATTCCTCGTCTTGTCCATCTTATAATTGAACGTAGCTCTTGGATAGAAATTTACATAGTTATAAGAGTAAGTGGTATCTGCTACTAGGTTGGTTTGTTTATAAGCAGAATTAGAAACATCTCCACCAAAAGAGAAATTGATCTTCTTATAAACAAATCTCAATGTACTACCGCCTGTGTTGGTAAATATATTGAATGCATAATTACTGCTATAAAGTGGGTTCAGCACATCATTCTTACCACTGGCACTGGTGTCATAAGAACCCTTGTCTGTCTTACTATTATTAATAGATGCACCATAATTCAATTCCAGAAAAGCCACTTTAGATAAAGGTTCTGTATAAGTAGCTTTAGCCGAAAATGCTAGCCTGGTACTGTTATTGGTCTTTTGTTGATTGATGATGGAATCTTTTGACCCTAATAGGTTTCTGCTGGTATCAAAAAGATTCAATAGTGTATTGGATGACAAATGCCCTGTGCTCCTTGAATCCTGATAATTCTCTTTTACATCTATAGATAAGGTTCTACCTTTTTTCTCAAATTTTTTACGGTATATCAGATCCGCATTCAGTTTCTGGCTTGTCCCATCACTGGTAATATTACGCAATGCGTGACTTAAAGTATCTTTTTCAGTATTCAATGCATCAGTAGTATAGGTAGATGTGGTCTTGGAATCTCTGTACCCAGCATCTACGCTTAACTTCAGAGTAGATAGGCTATCCACTTTCCATTCGAACATACCATCTACATTATGACGAATTCCTGTACTGAACTGGTCTTTGTGCTCCCTGTTCAGGTATCCTGAGTTTAATAGTGGATTTTGAGAAACTGTATTTCCACCTATTTCTACATTCTGCTGCGCAAAACGATAATTACCGGTCAAGTGTTCATTATCTCCATTCCATTTATCAGCATAGTGTACACCGCCTGTCCATACTGTAGGCAATCCTTGTCCATTATATTTACCATCCCAGCTCTGAAAAGGATCATCATTTGTATTGGTAAAACTAGTAATGATGCCACCATCATCATTTATAGTGGTAGTACCATTACCTGATCCGAATTTATCTTTATCCTGCCAGCCTAGTCCCACTTGTCCGGTATTCGATGCAATACCAAAAACCGATATTTGACGTTTCCCTTTGAATGCATTGATCATTGCCTGATTTTCAAAATACCCATCATCACCTCCGCCCACATTTACTTTACCAAAATACCCCTTCTTCTTATCTTCTTTCAGCTGCAGATTGATGGTTTTGGTCTTTTGCCCATCATCTATTCCTGTAAAGGTGGCCTGATCGCTCTTCTTATCAAATACCTGAACCTTATCTATCGCATTGGCTTGTAGATTTTTTATCACTACTGCCGGATCATCAGAGAAAAATTCCTCTCCATCTACCAATATCTTTTCTACTTTCTCTCCTTGTGCTACTACCTCTCCATTCTTATTTACTTGTAGTCCCGGTAAGCGCTTCAACAGTTCTTCCACTGTTGCATTATCCTTTACCTTAAAACTATCAGCTACGTACTCAGTAGTATCTCCTTTTATTTTGATGGCACCTATTTGTTGCTTCAGTACAAATTCACTCAACAAATGGTTTCTGGATATCATACTGATACGACCCATATCTACAGCAGCTGTTGTAGCTACTTTTGCTACATCTATAAAATCCGCAAATCCGGGGAAGGTGATCATGATATTATACTTACCTACTTCTTTGGGGTGCAATACGAAACTACCATCTGCCTTAGTACGTGCATAATCCACCATGATAGAATCTGAGGATCTTGTCAGAATAACAGAGGCGTTTTGCAATGTGTTAGCATTCAGTGTATCTGCCACAATACCTTTTACAGTATATGATTGTGCCTGACTATAATAAGGGGTAAGAAATAGTATTATAAGTAATAGTTTAGCTTTCATCCAACTCTTATTTACGGTTTATTACATTAACATGACAAATATGAAAGTATTGTTTTACAACGCAAAGTCAACAACTGTTAAAGTTTAATGCTTACAGGGTTATAGATGGGGGGATTTTCAACATATTGATCCTGTATAATTACCTATCTCATTTCAGATCTTTCATTTGTGTCTTAAAAACTGCCGGTCTGCTATGATTTACCGGGTATCCCAAAGCCTCATAAATATAGTCTTGAGTCATTGTTCGCACATTCATTTTATTGATCTTGTTATTTTCAGCAGATGGGTTCACTCTGTTGGACAAAAAGACAAAAACAATACCCGTTGCCGGATCGGCCCAGGCACATGTACCTGTGAAACCTTGATGACCAAAGGTATATCCTGAACATCTGCTTCCTGCAGGTCCGGATTCTTCCTTATCGGCTATAGGCTTATCAAAGCCCAATCCTCTACGGCTGATCCGCGAATTATACGCAGTAAAGTATTTTACCGTTTCCGGTTTGAAATATCTCTTCCCTCTGTATGTACCATTATTCAATAACAACTGGAATATTGCAGCCACATCCTTTGCATTGGCAAATATGCCTGCATGGCCGGCAACTCCTCCTAGCAATGCTGCTCCCTGATCATGCACATAACCTCGTATCTGTTGATGACGAAACACAAGGTCATTTTCAGTAGCTGCGATATCAGTAGAATCAAATTTCTTCAGCGGATTAAAAGTAATCCGCTTCAGCCCCATCGGCTTATAGAATTGCTCTTGCACATACTTGTCTATTGTTGTATTGGTAATGTGTTCTATTATTGCAGCTAAGAAATAATAATCTAAATCACTATATACAAATCTACCTGTATTTTCCAATGGATAATGCAATATTCTGCTCCAAATAGTATCTGTATAGCTTTTGCGCATATATATGCCCTTGGCTACTTGCACGCTGAATTCTTTTGTGGCTTTAGTACTATACAGGTCTGCCTTTATTGTTCCCGATAAAGAATCTATGGTCTCTTTGTAGAAAGGTATCCAACTCTTAAGCCCTGCCTGATGCAGTAACAGGTCTTTGATCCGTAAATGCTCTTTATCTGTACCCTTTACCCATGGAAGATAATCTCCTATTGTTTTATCCAGATTCAGCTTTTGTTCTTCATACAGATGCATGACTGCTATCGTTGTAGACAATACCTTGGTAAGCGATGCTACATCATAAATGGTGTTCTTTTCTACACGCTTCTTATTATCATAAGAGAGATGCCCGAATGTTTCTTCGTAGAACACCTTACCATCCTTAGCTGCCAGTATCTGACACCCCGGGAAAGCACCTTCTGCTATACACTTATTTACAAATTCATTCAGTTTAGTTAGCGATATTGGTGATACCATGCCTACTTCTGTAGCATTATCAGTATTAATAAGCTCATATGCCGTTGCATGGGTTTGCACAGCATCTGGCTTATTATCAGCTGCTATGATATTGGTTTCTTTATATCCAGCACAGAGCGTCACAGGCAATTGCCCTGTTGGTACTGCTTTCTTCAATAGATATTTAGATACTATCCTTTGTGTAATAGTATCATCCTCATACCCTAATAATACAGATCTTGCATCACAGTAGTTTTGCAGAAAATAAGGGTTACCCATCAGCACTATCATTACGTCTTTTCTATTCTGCACTTGCTTTACAAAGTTCAGTTGCACAGAGTCCAGTCCATACTTACCACCTGCCGGATACTGGCTCATGTTATGTAAGGCTACCAGTGTTATATCATTGGTCTCCATGCCTTCCATAATACCTGATACATAGCTGCTATCCTTCCCTTTAGGCAACCATTTCACCATTACTTTCCCCAGTACCGATTGCAGATTATCATACAAAACACTGCTATCTGCATTCACGCCTATATATTCTATACGGGTACCGCGCATCATTATCTTGCTCAGTATCTCATTTTTATCCTTCAGTAGTGTAGTAGCATATTTAGCCACTTTCATGCGTAGTGGGGCTGTATATTGATTGAGGTCATCAGTTAGGTTCTCTGTACGTACAGGTTTCCATTTGTTAAGTCCCGCATCATATTTAGCTGCCAGTATTTTTTTCACTCGTTCTTCCAGATAGGTTTCTAGTACTTTGCCACTATCTACTGCATTCTTTATTTTGCTAATAGCAGTAGGCACATCCTGAGAGAAAAGTAAGACATCATTACCAGCCATGAATGCTCTCAGATCAGCCTCGCCGGCTGTAAAATATTTGGTAACACCCTGCATATTCATTGCATCTGTGAATACCAAACCATTATATCCCATCTTTTCCTTCAGCAATCCTGTAACTATATTTTTTGATAAGGTAGATGGTACATGTAGTTCTGTTTCCAGAGCCGGCACTTCCAGATGTGCTACCATCATGCCTTTTACCCCGGCACGTATCATAGCTCTGAAAGGGTATAGCTCCAGCGTATCCAGTTGTGCCAGTGTTTTACTAATTACAGGCAGGTCTTTGTGAGAATCCACATCCGTATCTCCATGACCGGGAAAGTGCTTGGCGCAAGCCATTACACCATTACCCTGCAAACCATGCATATAGGCAATACTGAAGCGCGATACTCTGGTCTTATCTTCTCCAAAGGAACGAAAACTGATAACAGGATTATTGGGATTATTATTGACGTCTACTACTGGTGCAAAATCTATATGAACACCCAGACGTTTACACTGATAAGCAATAGCAGTACCCATTTGGTAAGCGTAGCCGGTATCGCGTGCGGCGCCTATCATCATTTGCCTCGGGAAATTCATCACACTATCCAGTCGCATACCCAAACCCCATTCTGCATCCATGCCTATCAGTAATGGCACTTGTGCCATCTGTTGATATTTATTATTCTGCATGGCCTGCCTAATCGGGCCACCTTGCATAAATATCAAACCTCCTATCTGATGTGCGCTGAGAAGCTGTGTGATCTTTTCTTCATTATAGTTCTTACCGCCCGAGTAAGCAGCCACCATGAATAGTTGCCCTATACGCTCCTCTTCATTCAAGCTGTTATAGACACTGTCTACCCATTTATTCTTATTGCTGCCTACACTGCTTCTTTGTGCGTAAGTACTATACTGAAGTAAAAGGAGTATAGTTGCTGTAATAGCAACATACAATTTGAGAACACCCATATAACAAAAATAACCGGAATGAGTGGTAACACCTAACAAAAAAAAGAAACCACAGTGCCTAGAAAGGTACCGTGGTTATTCCACCCGTATGTACTCTATATAAAACCTACTAATTCATGCACAAAAGACGAAACGGTAATATGACAATTGGTGTTAATCTTTGTTTCTTTCCCTTTTGCTGATACAAATATCATACGATTTGGAACTTATATTAATGACCTGCATCAGTACTTGATATGATTATTATCATGTTATTGATATTTTCTCGATATGCAGGTGCTTATTCAAATACTTTGCATAAAACGTATCTTAGCAAAAATTCGAGGATCGTGCCGGATGTAATTCAGTTACTTTCAGACCATATAGCCAACCAAATAGCTGCAGGAGAGGTGATTCAACGCCCGGCTTCTGCTGTAAAAGAGCTATTGGAGAATGCTGTTGATGCCGGAGCCACTGAAATACAACTCATACTGAAAGAAGCTGGCAAGGAACTACTACAGGTAATTGATAATGGTAGCGGTATGAGCCCCACCGATGCCAGAATGAGTTTTGAAAGGCATGCTACCTCTAAGATCAGCAATATCAACGACCTTTTTTCCATACGTACTATGGGTTTTCGTGGAGAGGCGCTGGCCTCTGTAGCTGCGGTTGCGCAGGTAGAGATGCGTACCCGTCGCCATGATACGGAAGTGGGAACTAGGATCTGTATAGAAGGAACTGAAATAAAGCTGCAAGAACCCTGCGCTACTGCTCCGGGCACTAACATCATGATCAAGAACTTGTTCTTTAATGTACCTGCACGCCGACATTTCCTGAAAAGTAATACTACAGAGCTGCGCCATATACTAGATGAGTTCACCCGAGTAGCATTAGCACATCCTACTGTGGCGTTCAAACTGATGCATAATGGGCTGGAGCAGTTCCATCTGGAAGCAGGCAACCTGAAAACACGTATCGTAGGTCTGCTAAGCAATTCTTACGAAAAGAATTTGGTGCCTGTAGAAGAAAAGACTGACCTGTTACAGATAACGGGCTTTATTGGCAAACCTGCATCTGCTACACGCACACGCGGTATGCAGTTCTTCTTTATCAATAACCGCTTTATTAAGAATGCCTACCTGCATCATGCTGTTACCCAGGCATATGAAGGGCTGATAGATAAAGATTCTTTCCCTTTCTATACCCTCTTTCTGGAGATAGACCCAGCCAGGGTAGACGTGAATGTGCATCCTACTAAACAGGAAGTAAAGTTTGAAGATGACAGACTGATGTATTCTTACCTGAATGCAGCAGTAAAACATGCTCTGGCCAGGTATAATATCGCTCCTTCTTTAGACTTTAGTCTGAACTCTGAGATACAACAACTACCTTCTGTGCAGTTACCTGTAACCGAGGCACTAAAGGATAGCACTCAAAAAGGGTACCTATATAATACCTTTACGGATAAGAATCAGGCACATTTTATAGAGAAAAAGAATAGCCTGAACCACTGGAAAGAGCTTTACAATATTGCTCAATCACCTGCAATCAACAGAGCAGCCGAGGCTAACAAGGCGGCTTTCAATAGCGGCAATGAAGCTCAAACATCATTACACTCTGATAATGACATGCAAACCCGATCTACAACACAGAATATACTATTAGTGCATAACTCACTACTTGTAACTACTGTAAAGTCCGGGCTGATGCTGATTCATATACGAAGAGCACAAGAGCGTATTTGGTATGAGCGACTACTGCAAGAGTGGAACAATGACAATATACCATCGCAACAATTACTATTTCCCTCATCTTATGAACTTTCTCATCAAGACTCTTTATTACTTACAGAACGCTTACCTGATCTGAGCCGTACCGGATTTGATATCGTACCCTTTGGTAAGAACACATTTGTAGTACAAGGAGTACCTACAGGACTACCGGTAGGAGAAGAGCAGCATATACTACACGAAGTAGTAGAGCTGATCAAAAATGAATCGAACGAAACACCAGCATCCAGATCGGAGAAACTATTGATACATTTAGCTCGCAGCTTATCGCGTAATAAACACAGTATACAACATAACGAAGGGCAGCAAGCGCTGATAGATGAATTGTTTGCCTGCAGTCAACCTGAATATACCCCAGATGGTAAGAAAGTCTTTACCATAGTGCAACAAGATGTACTGGAGAATCTGTTGTAATACTTATTCTTTTACCACACGTAGTGCTTGTTTTTCACCATTTGCATTGGTCAGTTCTAACATATAAATGCCGGAGGCTAACCCGTCAATAGAGATAGTATTGTTATGCATTTGTAATTCACTTTGTTGTAGGGTTGCGCCCATCATGTTCATAATGCGACATAACGTATTTCCAACCACATTATCAATATGTAAGATATTTATAGCAGGATTAGGATATACATGCAACCCACTTGTACCTGTTATTGTATTTACACCAAGGCTTGTTATTACTATTTGAATACTATTACTTGATGCACTAGTAGTTGAGAAACAGCCAATGCTGGGCACTAAAATGGCACAAGTAATACTATCTCCGGGTGCAGGAGTGTAAGTATAAGTACTACTATTAGCCCCTACATTACTACCATTAACCTTCCATTGGTAAGTACCGCCATTAATATTAGCAGTAGCTGTGTATAATGTTGGGGTACCAGATATTACCGTATCGTTTCCTGAAATACTAATTGTGGGTATTATTGTAGCCATAACATCTATAGAAAGTGTATTGCTATTAGCATTAGTTGTAGTGTAACAACTAGATGTACCTGTAGTATTGATTGTACAAGAAATAATATCTCCATTAGTAGGACTATATGAATAAGAATTGCTATTACTACCCACATTGGTAGAATTTACATGCCATTGATAAGTGCAGGATGATATATTAGCAGTAGCGGTTAACACTGTTATGCTTCCTGCACATAATGTATCATTTCCGGATATACTGATCGATGGTGTTATATTATTATTGATAGATACGGTGCTAGTAGTTATCAGGGAGGCACAGTTGGTAACAGGATCAGTAACGAATACAGAATAGACCCCTGCATTAGTACTTTGTGCGCTTGCAATAAAAGGATGAGATAATGAACTATTGAAAGTCATAGGACCGGACCATGAGTATATGGCACCTGAAACAGGTGAAGATGCTGCAAGATGTATAGTATCTCCTAAACAAACTGATAATAATACATTACCAACTGTAGGGGCAATAGGTGGTGTAGGATTGGCAACAATAATATTATTAATAGGCGTAGTATTACAGCCCCCTGTTACAATAACGATGCCACTATAGGCTGCTGCTGTCAGGCCTGAAAGCAAAATAGTACCCGCAGTATCGGATGTAAAATTAACCGGACCAATTGGAAGGCCATTTTTAGTATACTGCAATGTATAAATAGTACTGGAGATAAGGCCATGTAATGTAATACTACCAGATGTACTACCACATGTTGTAGGATCGACAGTAGTTACACCGGAAATAATAATGGGTGCAATATGGATGGCATTACTAGTTACAACAGCAGGAATTGGGAAAGGAGCATTACTAGTAAATACACATACTAAGGAATCTCCACTAGCAGGTATGTATGTATATGAAGGACTATTAGTACCTACGTCCACACCGTTCTTTTTCCATTGATAAATAGGCGCAGTACCTCCGTTTACACCAACAGCTGTAAAAGTTACAGGAATACCAATACAAGTATTTGTACCAGAGATGGCAATAGTTGGTACTACCGGGAATATCACTATGTTCAAAACAGTATCAGTCATTACAACTGGATTATCATCAAAGAAAATACCTGCATGATTATAAATAGTGCTATACATAGTCACACCTAATAAGGCCTTAATATTAAATACCACTATACCATCGCACTGATTATGGTGAGAACTGTCGAGAAGTTTAATATTTGGAAAATCTAATTTCAATACCCAATTACTACCATTCCATGTTTTAGATGTAATTACAGTATTTGAGCTACTTACTATTGCTACAGAATTTTCATCTAAGTTGGCAGATAAAGTATCTAAAATAGAAATGTTTTGAGCAGTATCGTTACCCGTGTTTTCAAAATGAATAGTGTATTGTAATTGTGCACCTGCCAACACATTGCCTTCAGGAGCTACATTTATATAATTAGGATCAAAAGATGATTTAACCGTATCTACACGGATACAATGATTATTTGCCGGGTTCGCATCACCTACTATAGGTGTAATATCTATAGTGGTGTGAATAGTATCTCCAGGAGAAATCCATGTAGATTGATTACCGGGATTTGGAACAGAAAGATCGTAATCTACACTGATAGGGATAGCATTGGTTGATGCAATACCATTCAAGTTCCAAGTGAGCGTATTGCCAGATACTGATGTAGGAGTTGGGTATGCACCATTAAAAACATATTGTGGGCTAAAATTTACTGTTAGTACCCCATTTTGCGGAGTGCAATAAGTATTAGCTATTTCTATATGGGCATGTTGTTGATGCCTACCTGTTTGCATGGATACATATTCAATCAGATCGAAACCTGTGGCACCATTGCAATGAAATCCTAACATTTTTGTTTTATTATTTCCTACCACTAATGTATCTGTGATAATTCCGGAAGCAGGGCAGTTGGGTACTAAACCAGGTGGATTAGCAATGACCTTAAATTGATAAACATCCCCTGCATTTCCATTGGCAGAATAATCCAAACCAGAAATTGTAGTTATTGTATCAATGGTTACACCGTTTAAATCTACTTCTAAAGTTATTGGGTAATGTAGTAATGATTCTGAAGTGCTATCAAAAGCACAATTAGAATTTGCATCGTTAAATAACCTGATAGGCAATGAGCGACAAAAGGTATATGTATAATTATAGGTTATAGAATCTATGGAGGTATTACCAAGACAAAGAATATGTTTTATAGTGTATACGCCGGGATAAGCATATGTATGGTTGAAACTGGCAGTATTATTATAAACTGAAAAGGAATTATCACTTTTCAAGCCATCTCCATAAGATGTTTTAATATGGTAATTGGGGGAATAGTGCTTGGGTAGAATGTTAAATTGTGGTCCTGAACAAACAGGGTTTATGGTAACCATAAAACTATCTGTTTGGTAGTTGGGTAAAATTATTCCATCAACTTTACGAATCAATTGATTATAGGTATCAGAAATATACAAGCTTCCAAATGCATCCATTGTGATACCAATTGGGTCTTGAAGTTGTGCATTGATAGCAAGTCCACCGTCTCCATTTGCACCCGAAACACCTGTACCTGCGACTGTGCTGATGTAACCCGTTGTTGCTGATATTTTCCTAATTCTATTATTAAATTCGTCATCTATATATAAATTGCCGGCTACATCAAAAAATATTCCTGTTGGTCCATTTAATTTTCCATTAATAGCAGGTCCTCCGTCACCTAATGTTGTACCTCCACCAGCTACAGTAGTAATAATTCCGGTAGCAACCATTACTTTACGAATTCTGTTATTATATTGATCAGCGATATAAATATTACCATCTCCATCAATAGCAATTGATCTCGGCCAATTGAGCTTAGCATTTGTTGCAGGTCCGCCATCACCACTAAATCCGGATATATAAGTATTGAAACCAGCAATAGTGTATATAATACCTGTAGAAATGAGTACTTTCCGTATAACATTATTATGTACATCAGCTATATATAGATTACCTGTAGCATCTATTGCAATTCCGCCAGGTTGATTTAAACTAGCTGCTGTAGCAGGTCCACCATCACCAGCAAATCCGGCAATATGGTTTCCGGCAACCGTTGTAATAATTCCAGTACTTGCGTTTATCTTCCTGATACAGTCATTACCATTATCACTGATAAATAGATTTCCAAAAGCATCGATGGCCAATCCTACGGGATTATGAAGACCAGCATTTATTGCAAGACCTCCGTCCCCAGAATAGGATTGAGTAGAATTGCCGGCAATGGTATTAATAATACCAGTAACCGCATCAATTTTGCGTATTCTATTATTACTAGCGTCTGCTATATATAAATTTCCTGCAGCATCGATAGCCAAGTCATTAGCCAAATTGATCTGAGCATTAGTAGCCAAACTGCTATCACCTGAGAAACCTGCCATCCCAGTACCAGCTATTGTATGAATAATACCAGGTTGTGCATATGAACCAGAAATATAGATGAATAATGATAGGATGAGTGTATATATGTTTTTCATAAGAGTCTAGATTAATTCTTCTGTTATGCATATGATATTCCAATTACCGTGCCGAAAAAAAAATAGTCCAACAAAGGAGATGAAGACCCCTATAAAATATGATAAATTAAATTTTAATACTTATACTATTTTTCATAATAAAGACTGTTATTCAAAGGTTAGGTTTTAGCAACAATAAATATGCTGATGAAAAGTATAAGTATTTGGTATTGGCTTATTTGAGCCAATTAAAAGGTTATATAGCTGAATTTGATAACTAAAAGCAGTCTGTTAGGTGGGTATAAATTTTCGTATGAATTACGTCATGAGTGGATTGAAAATTTCCGATTCATTACTGACCGATTACTGAAAAATTACCGATTTGTTTCCGATTCTTTACTGATGAATTACCGATTGTTACCGACGGATTACCGGTTGGTGGAAAGGTGAATATGCAATTAATACTCTACACATTGCATAAACTGAGGAGAGCCTTCTGCTATGGTCGGGTGAGAACCATAATTTGCCGGAAAGATACGAAATGGGCATGCCAAGTCAAAATAGATATATACTATCAGCTATAGAAATTGACTATCCTAAAATGAGTATCAGGAATTATACATTATTGAGAAATAATTGCGGTAATACACCTATCAAAATAATGATGATACATGTAAGTCCCATCAGGAATTTGTCTGCTCCAGTAACTTCTACTTCCAGTTCTGCATTTCCTTCTTTGAAATACATGGCAATGATAACTCGGAAATAATAATATACACTGATAGCAGCCATCAACAGTGCAAATATGATGAGCCATAAAAGCTGACCTTGTTGCATAGCAGCGAAGAGGACATAATATTTGGCCATAAAACCACCTGTGAGCGGAATACCGGCCAGAGACAATAAAAAGATCGTAGTATAGAATGCTAGTAATGGTTGTTTTTTAGCTAGTCCGTTAAAGCCATCGTAAGTGTAGTCCTTCAGTTTCATGAGAACAGAAAACATACCTACTGTAGCTACTGTATATGCAACAGCATAAATAACAATACCCTGCCAAGCAGTAGCATTAACAGAAAGGATAGCAAATAACATGAAGCCAGCCTGAGCAATAGATGAATAAGCTAGCATCCTTTTGACACTTTGCTGGAATACGGCTGTGACATTACCTATGAGTAAAGTAGCCGCAGTGATGACAGATAAAGCGAGTGTCCAGCGAGTGCTGATAGTGCCGAATGAGGCATGGAATAAACGGAGGAAAGCAATGAATACTGAAACCTTTACGATGGTAGCCATAAAAGCTGTGAAAGGAGTAGGAGAGCCATCGTATACATCGGGTGTCCACATGTGCATAGGGGCAGCGGATACCTTGAAAGCAAAAGCTACCATGATAAGAATGATACCAGCCAAAGCCATAGGATTGACCATATCTGCAGATAAGAAACTGAATGAAAGAATACTAAAAGTACCTGTAGCGCCATATAATAAAGTAATACCCATGAGCAAGATACAAGTAGAGAAAGCACCCATGAGGAAATACTTGAGAGAAGCCTCGCTGCTCTTGAGATTGCGCTTGTCGCTGCCTGCTAATATGTACTGAGGTATAGAAAGTATCTCGATGCCTAAAAACAGCATCAGCATATTATTGTAGCTGGTAAGCAGGAATACGCCACAGAGTATAAAGAATATCAAAGCGAAATATTCTGAGACATAGGAACCTATCTTACGGATCTCTTTGCCTACTAATAATATATATAAAGTGGCACAGCCAGCCATGAGCATATTGAACCATAGGGCATAGTGATCAATACGCAACATATCGTGAAATAATGATACCGGTGCCGAAGCGGGGGTATCCATTACTTCCCAAATAGAAACACCGAACAGTGCTACCATCAGCAAAGTAGCTAATGTAGTAACAGCCTTTTTGTCCTTGCTCATGAAGCCGGCGAACATCATGATAATACCCAGTATTGTAGCAGCAATAATTGCCTTCATGTTAAAAATTCAAAGTCAACAGTCAAAAAAAATTATGGTATCATATGCGAAACAAAGCCTGAAGTCATATCCAGTAATGGTTTTGGATAAACACCCAAAGCAATTACAATAACAATAATTATAGCTAGTGCCACATATTCATTTGTTGTTAAGTCGCTTTTTGCTCCCTGAGCCACTTCATTGCCATAGGCCACTTTCTGTACCATAGTAAGTGTATATACAGCACCTAAGATGACACCCAAACCGGCAATGACCATGAAAGAAATATGATAAGGACTATTGCCCTGGAAGATACCATTGAACAACATGAACTCACCTATAAAACCATTGGTAAGCGGTAGAGCGATATTGGCAAAAGAAATGATAACAAATGCTATTGCCATTCTAGGAGCAGTAGTAGCAAGTCCGCCCATTTTTGTCAAATCGCGAGTACCCCAGCGGCTTTCTATCATACTAACGATGAGCCACATACCAGTGATATTGATACCATGATTGAACATTTGTACCATGACACCATGAAGACCCATATTGGTTTGTGAGAATACAGCAGCACACATAAGACCCATGTGAGCAATAGATGAATAAGCTATCAGGCGCTTGATATCAGTTTGCACCATAGCCAAGCAAGAAGCATATACGATACCAATAATGCAAAGTACTATCACGGTATCTGACCAGAAAGCAACCCCCTGAGGTAAAGAAGGTAATAACCAACGAATGACTGCAAATAAACCCATTTTGACCATCAATGCACTGAGTACTATTGTAACAGGTGTAGGAGATTGTTCGTAAGTATCGGGCTGCCAAGTGTGGAATGGGAATATCGGCATCTTGATAGCAAAGGCTACGAACATGAGGCAGAAAAGCCATTGTTGCTGACCAGCTGAGAGAGAAGAACCTGCATGTACTATATTAGCCCAAGAGTAACTGTTATCGCCAATGTTTTGAATAGCGAGATAGATCAATGCAGATAGCATCAACAAGCTACCCAGAAAAGTATACACGAAAAATTTGAAAGTAACTGCGATGCGTCTTTCGCCACCCCACTGAGAGCATAAGAAGTAAACAGGTATGAGTGCTAATTCCCAGAATACATAAAACAACAAAGCATCGGAAGCAAGGAACACACCCATAAGACCAGCCTGAGCAAGCAGCATCAATGCGTAAAAAGCATGTGGATTAGTTACTTCTTTATTCCAGTTGGAGATGAACACTACCGTCATCACAATACTAGTAAGTAAGCACAGAGTGGTGCTCATGCCATCGGCCAAAAGGCTAATGGATGTACCAAGATGCGGTATCCAAGGCAGGCTGAAAGTGAGAGGTGCAGCATAGCTTGCCGAAACCACATAAGCAGTAAGTGCCAGTGTAACAAAAGAACTCAGAAGGGCCAGCCCTTTAGCACCATTGCCTTTTACGAAAAAGGTAAGGATGCCCGACAGTAAAGGAATAAGTATCAGTAATAGTATCAAAATCATAATCTGCTCATTGCAATGTTTGCAGTTACTGTAATGTTGTTTAACTCTTCAATCTTAATGTATCCAGAAAAAGGTGATAGCAAATAGTGCTATGATGCCTAATACCATAACGAAGAGGTATGAACCTACCTGGCCACTTTGTAATAGCCTGATACGATCGCTACCATAACGAACGGATTTACCGACACCATTCACTAACCCATCAATACCCAAACGCTCTATTACCTTATCTGAAAAACGTGAAATACCTTGTAAAGGACGAACTATGACAGCGTCATACAGTTCATCTACATACCATTTGTTGGCGAGTACATTTTTGAAACCAGTGTATTTACCTTCAAACTTATCGACAGCAAATGCCTTGCGAGTAGCAATATATACTGCCAGCAAACCAATAACTGTAGCACCTAATAAATAATACTCTCTCAAAGCAGCACCTGCATCTTCGCCAGCCCAAGCAGGAACGCCTGCTTTTCCTAAAAACTCATTCAGGAAATCGTGACCACCAAATGCGTGAGGGAATTGTACAAGACCTGCAAACAATGACAGTATAGCCAATAATACCAATGGTATTGTAATAGCTTTAGGAGATTCGTGTAAATGATGTGCCTGATGTTCTGTACCACGGAAACCACCGAAGAAAACCAACATGAGCAAACGGAACATATAAATAGCAGTAAGTATAGCGGTAAATGAGGCTATCCAGAAATAGACCTTATTATGAGCGTAAACGGCTAATAATATTTCATCTTTAGAAACGAAACCGGAAGTGAATGGGAAACCCGAAATAGCCAGCACCCCAATAAGGAATGTAATAAAGGTAATAGGTAGTTTCTTTTTAAGACCACCCATAGCAGTGATATCTTGTTCGCCACCCATAGCATGAATAACAGAACCAGCACCGAGGAATAACAATGCTTTGAAGAAAGCGTGTGTCATAACGTGGAACACGCCAGTAGTATAAGCACCAACGCCCAAAGCCAAGAACATGAAACCCAATTGGCTAACGGTAGAATAAGCGAGTACTTTCTTAATATCATTTTGGTATAATGCAATAGTAGCTGCCAGTAAAGCGGTACTTAAACCGATAATAGCAATCAATTCTTTGGCCATAGGAGCCAGTTCATATAGCACTGAGCTACGCGCTATCATATATACACCTGCAGTAACCATGGTAGCTGCATGTATGAGGGCAGATACAGGAGTAGGACCCGCCATGGCATCCGGTAACCAAGTATATAATGGTATCTGAGCACTTTTACCCATAGCACCTATGAATAAGCAAATAGCGATGCAGTTGTACATATCGGCAGTTACCGGCAACTGACCTGCTTTTAACTGACCGAAGAATTCTACGTATGATAAAGTGCCATATTGGAACAATATCAATAACATACCTACCAGAAAACCAAGGTCACCAATGCGGTTCATTACAAATGCTTTCTTAGCAGCATTGGTATAATCTCTATTCTTGAACCAGAAACCTATCAATAAATAAGAACATAATCCTACACCTTCCCAACCAATGAACATTACTACATAGTTGGCACCTAAAACTAGTAGGAGCATAGAGAACACGAACAGATTGAGGTAGGCAAAATATTTGACCATACCTTCATCATCGTGCATATATGAAGTGGAGTAAACATGTATTAGGAAACCGACACCAGTGATAATGAGCAAGAATAAAGAAGAAAGAGCATCTACCTGAAAGGTAAATGGAATGTTCAATTTACCGGATTGTATAAAATCGAACAGCTTTATTAAAACAGGACCTTGGAAAGTCTCGCTTTTCACCTCGAAGAAAATGCCTACAGAAACAACGAATGAAGCTAATACGGCCAAACTGCCGATAGCACCACCTACTGACTTAGGGATCTTCCTCCAGCCAATGCCGTTGATCAGAAATCCGATCAAAGGAAATAATGGTATCAAATAAACTAATTGCGTCATAATATCAAAAGCCAAAAATCAAAAAAAATGAAACAGGTCATTAGTGTTTTAACCTGTTCAGAATATTTATATCAACAGAATGCACCTTACGATACATCAAAACTATAATAGCTAAACCAACCGATACCTCTGCTGCGGCCACCACCATGATGAAAAACACGAATATCTGAGCAGAAGGGTCGTTATACATTTTTGAAAAGGCAACGAGCAACAAATTTACTGCATTGAGCATGAGCTCAATGCACATAAAAATGATGATAGCATTGCGGCGCATCAAAGTGCCCATGACACCGATACAGAAGAGCGCTATACTTAGAAACAAATAATACTGTGTTGGCATTGTATAATTTTCAAATGTTATAGTTAATCTTCTTTCTTACCTATTACTATTGCACCTACCATAGAGCTCAGAAAGAGTACACTACTGATCTCGAAAGGCAATACATAGTCTGTAAATAATACTTTACCTAAGTTCTTTATCAAGCCAATTTCAGTAGAGCCTTTCTCGAGAGGAGATAAAGAAGCTGAACGTAAAGAAGCCAATAAGACCATAAATAAAATACCACCCGATATGACACCGGCAAGTTGTATCAATCGATTTTTCTGAGGCTCTGAATCTGCATCTAAATTCATCAACATGAATACGAAAAGGAACAAAACCATGATGGCTCCTGTATAAACAATGATGTTAACAATAAATAAGAACTGAGCGTTCAGAAGTAAATAATTGCCTGAAACGGCAAAAAATGTAACTATCAAAAACAATGCACTATTAATGGGATTGCGGCTGAGGATAACGCCCAGTGCGCATCCGATAGCCGTGATAGCAAGTACCCAAAACAATATCTGTTGAATATCCATAGATATTAATTGCTGCTATGCTGTTTTTTAGTGTCAGGAATAAGCATGCTCTCTTTTTTATAAATAAAGCTCTCACGCGTGTAGTTTGCCGGCATTACTGTTTCACTTAAGTAGATGGCGTCTTTAGGGCAGGCATCTTCGCACATACCACAGAAAATGCAACGCAGCATATTGATCTCGTATTTTGCTGCATACTTTTCTTCGCGATACATGTGTTCTTCGCCCGGTTTACGTTCTGCAGCTTCCATAGTTATGGCCTCTGCCGGACAAGCGAGTGCACATAGCCCACAGGCTGTACAACGTTCACGACCTTCTTCATCACGGTTTAGTACATGTAGACCACGGAATACGGGGCTGAATGGACGTTTTACTTCGGGGTAGTTTACGGTAGCCTTCTTTTTAAATATGTGGCTCAGCGTAATGGTCAACCCCTTAGCTATAGCTGGCAGATATATACGCTCTCCGAATGTCATCGGATTGCGATTTACCTTTGTTGCTCTATTAGTTAAGTTTTGCATTGTTCCTACTTATTTAATTACCCACAAAATCACTGCTCCTGTGATCAGCATATTCACTAAAGCCAATGGTATCAAAGATTTCCATCCTAAATTCATGAGTTGATCGTAACGGAACCGAGGTAAGGTCCAGCGAATAAACATGAAGAAAAGGATAAAACAAATGACCTTAGTTAGTAATACTAAAACACAGATGGCGGTAAACAGCAAAGGATTGACGCCAGCTGCCACCTGATCCATGAACGGGAAGTTGTAACCACCAAAATAAAGGGTAGCCATAACTGCCGAACTGATAAACATATTAATATATTCTGAGAATAGATAGAAGCCGAGTTTCATAGATGAATATTCCTGATGGAAGCCCATGTTCAATTCACTTTCGCACTCTGCCAGATCAAAAGGAGCACGATTCAACTCTGCAAAAGCACAAACGAGGAATATCAGAAATCCCAAAGGTTGTTTGATAACAAACCAATTCATGCCATGTTGTTGAGCAACGATATCGCGCATGCTCAAAGAACCGGTCAGCATTACCAGAGCAATAATACTAATACCCATAGCCAATTCGTAAGAAATAGCCTGAGAAGCTGCACGAATACTACTTAATAAAGAGAATTTATTGTTTGAAGCCCATCCACCTATCATCATTCCATATACACCTAAGCTCACTATACCAAATATGAAAAGTATGCCAATATTAATATCTGCTACTTGTAAACTGACCACATGACCTGAAGAAGTAACATAATCAGGGCCCCAAGGTATCACTACACTGGTCATACAGGCTGTAAGCATTGCAATACAAGGACCCAGTATGAAGAGGAAACGTGTAGAACGGTCGGGGATGATCTCTTCTTTGAAGAATAGTTTCAAACCATCAGCTACCGGTTGCAATATACCGAATGGGCCTGCACGATTAGGGCCACGACGATCCTGCATGATAGCAGCTACCTTACGCTCTGCCCAAGTAGCATACATAGCTATACCCAGTGAGCCCATCAGGATGATGGTGATCAATATGACCTTTTCGATTAAGAACGCTGTGTCAAATTGTAATAACAGCATATGATACAAAAGTAATTTTTAGTTCGTTAATTTTTTGCTACTCTACTTCTTAAAATCATCTGAATGTGCAGGTCCTTCAATTTTAGAAAGATCTATTTCCGGTCTATTTACATCACTCACCTTATGTATATCTAATAATAATTTAGGGTTACGACCTATCACCTCATTGATCAGTTTAGTTTGTGGGGTGATCGCATTTACATAATGTCCTTGTGAAATAACACTGTGACGATCTACCTTTGAAGGTCCTTCAATTACCCAATCCTTTGTTTCTTTTTTGTGGAAACGACAATCATTACATATCCACTCTTCCACTTCACCATATTTGTCTTTTCTAGCAGTAACCCGGAACACATCGTCACCACGCATCCACAAACGCACTTTACCACTACAAGTAGGGCAATCGCGATGTGCATCTACAGGTTTAGTGAACCAAACACGATTCTTGAATCTGAAAGTCTTATCTGTCAATGCACCTACAGGGCAAACATCGATCACATTACCAATGAATTCATTATGCAATGCTTTACCTATATATGTACTGATCTCAGTTTTATCGCCACGGTCTAATACTCCATGTTCACGGTTGCCTGTAAGTTGATTAGCTGTAAATACACAACGGTAACACAAGATGCAACGCGTCATGTGTAATTGTATATAAGGACCTATGTCCTCTTTTTCGAATGTACGACGATTGAATTCATAACGGGTACATTCCGCACCATGCTTGTAACTCAGGTTTTGAAGATCGCACTCTCCTGCCTGATCACATACAGGGCAATCCAGCGGATGATTCAGCAATAAGAATTCTGTTACGCCCTTGCGTGCATCCAATACTTTTTCAGAAGTAATACTTTTCACCTCCATACCATCCATAACAGTAGTACGGCAGCTGGCTACCAGCTTAGGCATAGGTCGTGGGTCTTTTTCAGAACCTTTGCTTACCTCTACCAAACACGTTCGGCATTTGCCACCACTACCTTCCAACTTGCTGTAATAGCACATGGTTGGGGGTACCAAATCTCCTCCTATCTCGCGGGCAGCATTCAGTATCGTAGTACCGGCTGCTACCTCTATAGAGATATTATCTATCGTTACTTTAAATTTTGGAGTCTGTTCAGACATCATTTAGTATTTCAAAAGTTCTTACTACTAATATTATGCTAGTACTGGCAAAGGATCGGCATAATGTGCTAACCCGTAATTTCTCTTTTGTGATTCTTCCGGATTCAGCACATGCCATTCAAACTCATCGCGGAAGTGACGGATTGCAGCAGCTACCGGCCATGCAGCAGCATCACCCAGCGGACAAATTGTATTTCCTTCAATCCTGCGCTGAATATCCCATAACAGATCTATATCTGTCATTTTACCCTTTCCATATTCCAGATTCTTCAATATTTTATACATCCAGCCGGTGCCTTCGCGACAAGGGCTGCATTGTCCGCAACTTTCGTGATTGTAAAAATGTGCTAGGGTATAAGTATGACGTACTACACATTGGTCTTCGTCCATAACTATGAAACCACCTGAACCCATCATACTACCTGATACAAATCCACCATCTGCCAGACTCTCGTAGTTCATCATACGAGCTTCACCTTTTGCTGTTTTCAGTAATAGGTTAGCAGGTAAAATAGGTACTGAGGATCCACCCGGAATGCAAGCCTTCAGGCGTTTGCCTTTAGGAATACCTCCACAATATTCATCACTATAGATAAATTCTTCTACAGAGATGGTCATGTCTATTTCGTAAATACCCGGCTTATTGATATTTCCGCAAGCAGATATCAATTTAGTACCTGTAGATTTTCCAACGCCAATTTTAGAATATTCTTCACCGCCTATATTGATAATAGGCACTATTGCTGCCAGTGTTTCTACATTGTTCACCACTGTAGGGCGCATCCATACACCTTGTATAGCAGGGAATGGGGGTTTGATACGCGGATTACCACGTTTGCCTTCTAAGCTTTCTATCAAAGCTGTTTCTTCACCACATATGTAAGCACCGGCACCACGTTGTACATATATTTCACAATCAAAACCTGAGTTAAGAATATTCTTACCTAACCAGCCATTGTTTTTAGCTTCTTGTATTGCTTGTTCCAGAATGTCTGTTATCCATGCATACTCTCCACGTATATATATGTAAGTAGCATGAGACCCTAATGCAAAAGAAGAAATGATCAACCCTTCAATAAGCAAGTGAGGGATGAATTCCATCAGATAACGGTCTTTGAAAGTACCGGGCTCTGATTCATCGGCATTACATACCAGATGACGAGGTACACCTTCAGGTTTAGCCAAAAAGCTCCATTTCATACCGGTAGGGAAGCCCGCACCACCACGACCACGAAGACCGCTTTTCTTCACTTCTTCCACTATTTCTTCAGGCGTCATTTTGAACGCCTTGTCTACTGCTGCATAACCACCATGCTTACGATAGGTATCGTAGTATCGTATACCTTCTACATGTTGATGTTCTAATAATAATTTAACGCCCATAAAGCACGCCTCAAAAGGCTTTATAATGTTTTATTTTTCTATTGTCGTTCCTTCTACTTTAGTTCCTTGTCTACTTAGCATCAACCATTCATTATTCTTTTTGATCCACACTTGCAGCACAGCTAATGAAAAATCCATTTCTTTCCCATTCATTTTCACTGATACATCACTTCGCATTCTTACGCAAGCCACATTCTGATCTATTGTCACTGTTTCTTTTCCTGATGACATGTTCTTATATACCAGCTTACCATTGTACATATCATCTATCACATCCCTCTTTGTTTGTATCCAACCATTAGAGTGTCCATACTCCAGATCAGGATGCAATATCTTCTTTAGCGTATTAGAGTCTCTATATGTCAGTGCCTTATTAAAACTGTGTACCGCTTTCATCACTTCTTCTGAATTTGCCTTTTGGGCCTGCACCCCAAGGCTTATACACAACAATAATAGAGTTACCAGATAACGCATTGGTTTTATTTTTTAGTAGTACTTAATACGTATTCTTCCATTGGTTCAAAAAAATGGTCTGTCCATCCGGTCATATGTTCTTCCATTTCTTCCTGGCTAGGAAGTCCCTTATGTTCCAATGTCACTTTTGTTCCTTCTGTATCTTTTGTCAACTTATAATGAACTTCAGATGCTGGTGTACCTTTTGGCCATTCTGATACACTCCATGTATATGCCAGTTCATTTTCAGTCATTTTCAATATCTCCCCTTCTACCCATCCATCAAACATGCTAAACTTACCACCTACTTTTTTCTCTATCACGGCTTCTCCTCCACTCCAGGCTCTTAGTTTTTTTTCGTCTGTCAGTAACTCCATCACGTGTTTAGGTGATGTAAGCAGTATATATTCAAAGGTCAGATCGAAAGCCATGTTCCTGTTTATTGTTTTTTTAAAATGTATTTGTCTGCTAATGTTCCTATTATCACCTTACTATCAATATCCAATTGTCTGATGCTATTCTTTTCCACTTTGTATTTGAATTTGACTTGCTTGCTGTTTTCTAATGTCAGTAAGCCTTCATTCAATGACCATGGTTTTCCAGCTGATCTATTCACTACATTCTTACCTACATATTCTTCCATCACTTCATAGCTTTTATCTTCTTTCAATACGATGGTAGTCTTCATTCCTTCACCATCTGCGCAAGGCAATATACCCATGTATGTACCTGATATATTTTCATCCGCATCATCATCCAATACATTTCTTACTATCTCAGTAGCCTTACCTGTACTGCCGGCCCCTGTACCAATAGTGGTAGCATTACCACACGCAGTAAATACTACAGCTAATATCCATATTCCAAAGAGCTTCACCTTGTTCATAGCTACTGTTAGTTTTTAGCAGCAGCTCTTAATTCATCTAACAAGGCATCTATTTTATCGTTCGTCAAAAACTCTCTATAATTCTTACCCAACTGCATCATTGGTGCATATCCACAAGCTCCAAGGCATTCCGCAGGTTTCAAGGTGAACAGCCCATCCGGTGTTGTTTCACCTTCTTTGATACCTAAGCGTTGTTTGATATGTTCTATGATACCATCGCTACCATTCAGCATACAAGGTCCGGTACGACAAACTTCTAATACATATTTGCCTACAGGTTTCATATTGAACATAGTATAGAAAGTAGCTACTTCATATACTTCTATAGGCTTTATGCTCAGCAATTCTGCTATATAGTCCATTACAGGTACATCCAGCCAACCGCCAAATTCATCTTGAGCCAAATGTAGCAAAGGGATCAATGCACTCTTTTGTTTCCCTTCGGGGTAACGAGCAATGATCTCTTGTACTTTCTTTATTTTTTCTTCACTAAACTTCACCATGTGAATGAGCTAGTTTGATATTTATTATGCATCTAATTCTCCAGCTATCAGGTTCAGACTACTGAGCGTGACAACAGCATCACTTAATAATCCATTCTTAACGATCTCAGGGTATACCTGATAATACACAAAGCATGGACGGCGGAAGTGCAAACGGTAAGGAGTACGTCCACCATCACTGATGAGGTAGTAACCCAATTCACCATTAGCACCTTCTACGCAGTTATATACTTCACCGGGCAATATATTTACTTCACCCATCACTATCTTAAAGTGATAGATGAGTGCTTCCATTTTTGTATAAACATCTTTTTTCTCCGGCAGATAAAAATCAGGCACATCTGCATGATATACTGAAGGATCCAAATGTTTCAATTTTTCCATTGCCTGATGAATGATACTCAGGCTTTGCCATATCTCTTCATTACGTACCAGATAACGATCATACACATCCCCGGTAGTACCAACAGGTATCTTGAAATCAAAATCTTCGTAGGAACAATATGGGTCAGATACACGCACATCATAGTCGATACCTGCTGCACGCAGGTTAGGGCCGGTAACACCATAATTCAATGCCATCTCTGCTCCCAAAGGACCCGCACCGATACAACGATCCATGAATATCCTGTTACGATTCAAAAGGTTTTCAAATTCCTTCATCGTTTTAGGGAACGTCTTTAAAAACTTATCCAGTTTTGACCAAGCAGCTTCAGTAAAATTTCTCTCAAATCCACCTACACGGCCAATATTGGTAGTGAGACGTGAACCACATATTTCTTCAAATATTTCGTAGATCAATTCACGAAATTGGAATACATATGTAAAAGTGGTAAGCGCTCCGGTATCTACTGCTATTACAGAATTACAAACCAGATGGTCTGCAATACGCGATAGTTCCATTATTATTACACGCAAATAATCTACGCGTTTAGGCATTTTCAAGCCCAAAAGTTTTTCTACTGTCAGATGCCAGCCTGTATTGTTAATCGGAGCAGAACAATAGTTAAGCCTATCTGTTAATGGAGTTACCTGATAATATGAACGACGTTCAGCTATCTTTTCAAAAGCACGGTGTATATAGCCAATGGTAGGTGTTGTTTCCAACACACGCTCACCATCTATCTCCATGATGTTCTGAAACACACCATGCGTAGCCGGGTGTGTAGGACCCAGATTCAGCGTGGTAGTCTGCTTTTGTATCGACTCTTCTGCGAGTTTTATGTGATGTTCACTCATACATCAAAGTCCTTGCCGGACTTATATAACAGTTAATAATGAATCATTTCTTCTATTACTCTCTAACAGGTGTAGCTGTTGTGCCACCTCTGCCAAACATTTCATCGTCCTTATCTGTACGCGTAGCATCTTCCAATGTAAATTCCTTGCGCATTGGGAAGTAATCCATTTCGTCCACATTCAGTATACGTGTAAGATTTGGATGTCCAATAAAGTTGAAACCGAAGAAATCATAGGTTTCACGTTCCATCCAGTTAGCACCTGCAAATAATTTAGTAGCCGTAAATACATCCGGCTTTGAAGAAGGCACATATACTTTCAAACGAACGCGAACATTATCGATCATATTGTGTAAGTGATATACTACACACAACTCTTCGTTCTTACGATCCGGATAATGCACACCTGTAATGTCTGTGAGGAAACGAAAACGTAGTCCTTCATCCTCATATAAAAACTGCATCACCTTCAGATTCATTTCGGCCGGAACTTTTACAGTAAGAAAACCAAATTGTTCTTCCCACTCAGTCAGTTGCTCACCGAATTTATTCGTCAGGTTTTGTTTTATTATATCGTTGGTCAAACTCATAAATGTCAATTATTCTATCCCGTAACTACTCATTAGTGCTTTATATTGGTCACTCTTTCTTCTACGCAAGCTTTCGTTTTGTACTATATCTTGTAGCTTCAGCACACCATCCAATATACCTTCCGGTCTCGGAGGACAACCCGGTACATATACATCTACAGGTATTACTTGATCAATACCTTGTAATACTGAGTATGAATCAAAAATACCACCACTGCTGGCACAAGCACCAATAGCTATTACCCAGCGTGGTTCTGCCATTTGCAGATATACCTGACGTAATACCGGTCCCATCTTTTTAGAAATGGTACCAGCCACTAGTAGCATATCGCATTGACGTGGGGTGAAACCCATACGCTCTGATCCAAAACGTGCCAGATCATAATTGGCACCCATGGTAGCCATGAACTCAATACCACAACAAGATGTAGCGAAGGGCAGTGGCCATAGAGAATTTTTGCGGGCGAGACCTACTACCTTATCAAAAGAGGTTGCATAAAAACCTTCACCTGAATACCCTTCAGGTATTTCCACCAACTTAATATTCGTATTATATTGAACCGGACGAGGCATAATCTATTTTTATTAGAGACAACAATCAATTATAATAGCTTGTTGTGTTTTCTGAATTATTCCTATTAGTCTTCCCACTTGAGTGCTCCTTTCTTAATGATGTAGATAAATCCACACAAAAAGAAACCAACAAACATCAGAACAGCAAAAAAGCCTTCCTGTCCTAATTCTCTAAAGTTTATTGCGTACGGGTAAAAGAAGATCACTTCAACATCAAACAACACAAACAAAATGGCTACGAGGAAATACTTTATGGCCATTGGCTGGCGAGCATTACCCACTGATGGGATACCACTTTCAAAATTTATAAGCTTATCGTGTGTTCTTCTTTTCGGACCTAATAAGTGTGTTACCACCATCATTATCACTACAAATCCTACTGCAACAACCAGCTGTAGAGCTACCGGTAGGTAGTTAGCTGGGGTACTTTGTTCTACTGCCAACAATAAAGAATTCATAAATTAGTAGCTATGCTAGAAATACTTTTGTTTCAGAATAAGCAAAGGTACTCCTATGTAGCAAATAAGCAATTATAACTCAGTATTTAATATCCCATAACAAATAATTCAATAAATGCCTATTCTATTGATTCCTATGGCATGGAATCACATTTTACTCAGAATAAATGATATCAATCAGTCATTTTTTCTTATCACTTCACATTAGTGCATTTGCCTATATTAATTAAGTGATACAGGTAATATTTTATTTGAAAGCTGAGACACGAATTATTAATCTATTTTTGTTCACTTGATATATATACAGCAATCGTACTTTTATGAGTATTCTACCTTCTCTAAAGAAAATATATAAAAAATACACTCCTCAATTTATTGTTAACACCAGAGCTGCACGGCAACACAAGCAGCTTTTTTCTGATTTGCATAACAAAGTGCTTAATTATTTATCTGATTTACAACAAAATGGCGCAATAAATGCAGATGAAAAGGAAGTTTTATCATATCTAGAAAATCATTTTATTAACCCTATTCCTTATATTTTTACAGATAAATACAAAAAAAACATCATAAAAATATTCTATGATAATAAGGTTAAGCTTGAATATGTATTTTGGAATGGCAAAAAACTCTACTTCAAAAGTGATTTTGTAGCATATGATATAAAAAGAGCAGTTATAGCGCTTATGGAAGAACAAGACGCTGCCTCTCCACACAGATATCTTACTAATTCATTTCAGGTACCGAATAATTCTGTAGTAGTAGATGTAGGAGCAGCTGAGGGTACTTTTGGATTAGACATTATAGAGAGAGTAAAAAAACTATATTTAATTGAAGCCGATCCAAGATGGAAAAATGCTCTTGAAAATACATTTGAACCTTGGAAAGATAAAGTAGAGATCATTTATAAATTTGCTTCGGATGCTAGCAGTAATTCTACTATTAGCATAGATGACATTTATAAAAAAGAAGGTCAGATAGATTTTATAAAAATAGATGTGGAAGGTGCTGAAGAAAAAGTAATGAAAGGTGCTACTTCGCTGATAAATCACACAAACAGACCATTAAAAATAGTTATGTGTACTTATCACAACCAGAATGATGCTGATCAATTTTCTTCTTTGTTGAAGCAAATGAATTTTGATATACATTTTTCTGATAAATACATTCTCTTCATTTACGATAAAAACCAAGCACCACCCTACCTTAGAAAAGGTTTGATAAGGGCAACATTAAATAAATAATAGACCAAAATATCATACAATAAATAAGCAAATGCTTGTTTCAATAATCATTATTAACTACAATACATTTGATCTTACATGCAATTGCATGGAGAGCATCATTACTTATACTCATAATGTACGCTATGAAATAATATTAGTCGATAATGCTTCTACTAAAGACAGACCGGATGAGTTTATTAAAAGATTTCCGTCTGTAAAACTGATCAAAAGCTCGGATAATGGTGGCTTTGCTAAAGGGAATAATCTAGGAATACAGCATGCCTCGGGTGATGTTATCTTGTTATTGAACTCAGACACTTTTCTTACAGAAGATAGCATATCCATTGCTGCACAATTTCTTACCAAACATAGTGATGCAGGCGCTATAAGTACAAAACTCACTTATTTAGATGGTACTTACCAATCTAATGCACGCAGGTTCAGATATATTTTTAATGAATGTTACGACTTGCTAAGACCTATATTATTACTATTGCCATATCGAAAAAGAGCAACACTAATGCTCAACCAATATTTTAAGGGCGATTTCAATACTGATTGTGATTGGGTAAGTGGTGCTTTTATGATGTTTCGTAAATCATTACTGCAACAATTACCTGAAGGAAAATTGGATGAGCGTTTCTTTATGTATGGCGAGGACCAATTATGGTGTTTGCAAATTCAAGAATTGGGATATACTAATTATTACCTATCAGAAACCTCAGTAGTACATATTTCAAATGCATCTACAGAACCGCAAAAGCAATTATTATTACTAAAAACTATGATAGGTCGTGAACTTGAGGTAATGGAATACCGCAAGGGTAAGTCCCTCTATTACTATACTTTTAAGTTCATTTACATGATAAAGGAAATGGGGCGTTACTATGTAAAAATAAGTTTACAGAAAATGTTCAATTATCGACTTCGATAAATATTTTTGATAGAATGGGCATTGTATTCAGACAATCGGTCAAAACTACTATTGTCACCTTTACGGGTGCAGTATTAGGGGCTGTCACTTTCTATATCTGCTCATTCTTGCTTTCTAAACAGGAATTAGGTTTTTATAAAATATTGATTGTTGAAGGTGCACTTGCACAAATAGTAGTTCTAATGGGTGCAGCTAATTTGCTTCCTGTATTTATTCAAAAATACCCCGAAGAAGATAAGCGCCGCCCGGTACTCATCACTGTTTGTTTTATTGCTCCCATAATATTTGCAATTATTTACACTATTCCTTATTTAGTTTTCAGAGATCAGATAACACACTTATACCAGGCCAGTGATATTCAGTATGTAAATGCATATTACTATTGGTTACCTATCCTAATAATATTAATGAGCTATGTCACGCTCATGGATTATTATTTAGTTTCTCAACTGAAAGTAGCCGTATCAACATTTTTACGAGAAGTATTGCTCCGCCTATGTATAATGGTTCTTATCGCGTTGGTAGCATTTAAGGTTATTTCCTTTCATGTATTCATAATAGGTAATATCCTTGTTTATTTAGTACCCTTAGTAGCCATGTTGTATATAGCTGCAAAGACCAAAGGGTTTGGATTTTCATTGAGTACAAATGTTTTCAGTAGAACCAATTATAAAGAAATGATCCATTTCTCTTGGTATCATCTGCTTTTTGGTGTTACAAGCTGCGTAATGGGATACCTAGATCCACTGATGTTGAGTATGCTGGATAAAGGTGGTTTTAGTACTAATGCCATATATACATGGGGCATTTTTGTAGTATCTGTTATGACAATGCCTTACAAGGCGATGTCAACATCTTCCTTCACTATTCTTAATAATGCATATATAGCCAACGATACTAAGAAGTTATTTGATCTTTTTCATCGTTCTGCTATCAATATCCTTATTGTAGCGTTGGGTATGTTCCTGTTAATAAGTAACAATCTAGATAATGCGGTAGCCTTATTGCCAAAAGGTTTTGAAATGATCAAACCAATTGTTTTGATACTTATGGTAGGCAGAATATGCGATATGGCTACTGGCTTTAATAGTGAGATTATTAGTATATCTAAATACTATAAATTCAATTTCAGGATATCATTCCTGTTAGTGGCGCTATTGTTCATTCTCAATTTCCTGCTGATACCTAGATATAGTATCTATGGAGCTGCTTGGGGCTCCACATTAGCTTTAGCGATTTTTAATATTGCAAAATTGTTATTCCTGTGGGTAAAAATGGGCTTGCAGCCTTTCAATAAGAAAAGCTTACTCGTAGCATTAGCCTGTATAGTTACTGGAGTCATCAGTTATTTGATCCCTATAATTCTTAACCCTATTATAGATACTGCAATACGCTCTATTATTATAATAGTACTATATAGTGCCCTACTTATTTGGTTCAAACCTTCTGCAGACTTGAATATGTATCTGGAATCCATCAAAAAGAACAAAAGACTATTTTAATACCATTTTTATTATTCCAGTTCATCTCATGAAAGAACTCGCTTGGCAAGTTTTTTAATGTAATAGTGCATTAAAGCACTTATTTTTGTATACTAAATAACTTGACAACCAGAAGAGTATACAATAAGATGGTATGAATAAAATATTGCTTTCATTCTTCCGGTCTAGTCTTTTACTCATAGCTATCTTTATTGGTAGCCAACAGCTAACTTTTGCAAATCATATTTTTGGGGCAGATCTATACTATACTTATGTAAGTGGCAATACCTATACTGTGTATTTTGTTGTATATGGCGACTGCGCAGGTACCAATTTTGGTAGTTTATCCGGTTCATCACCACAGGTTGAAGTATACAATGGCTCTACATTATTTACAACTCTTAATTTATCGATACAGAATCCGAGCAATGGTGTAGAAGTTACTCCTGTTTGTCCATCACAACTTAATAATACAACCTGTAACGGAGGTAGTATAACAGGCGTTAAGAAATTTACCTATAGTACCAATGTTACTCTGAATACTACATCTGCAAATTGGCGTTTTCATTTTAATGACAATATGGGTGGTGGTTATCAGGCTGGAAGGAGTGCCACTATCACTAATATCAGCAACTCAAACAATACGCTCATTACGCTTGATGCATTACTGAACAATATAAATGGTAGCAATTCATCATCTATTAATGCTACCATACCTACTCCTTTTTTCTGTATCAACAAACCTGCCAACTACAATCCTGCAGCTATTGATCCTAATAATGATAGCTTAGCGTTTTATCTAGTACCCGGTGCAGACGGTAGCACCGGAAGCTCTGTTAACTATATTTCACCATATACTGCTACCAATCCGTTAGCTGTATCTAGCGGCACATTTGCTTTCAGCTCTAATAATGGTCAGCTCGCTTTTACTCCCAATTTGGTACAAAACTCACTGGTGGTATACAATACCGAAGAATACCGAAATGGAGTATTGGTAGGCACAAGCCAACGTGAAATGACATTTGTGGTGGTAAATACATGCAATAACAATCCACCTACAGGTACTATTAGCAATTATAGCGGAACAGGAATTCTCACTGCAAATACGATCACTGTCTGCCAAAATACAGCTAGTATCAACTTTAATATCAACCCCAGTGATCCTGATGGTAATAATATCAATGTTACTACTGCAGGTATACCTGTAGGTGCTACATTCAATATTACCAACAATGGCACAACAGCTCCTATATGCACATTTTCATGGAACACAGCTAGTATAGCACCGGGTTCTTATAATTTCTTTCTTACTTTTCAGGATGACGGATGCCCTTTATCCAGTAAACAGACCATAGCCTATACTATAGTTATCGTTCCTAATCCTAAGTACAGTTTTTCTTTAGTAAGTGCTGCCACCTGTACAAAAAAGGCAGTATTCACTCTTACACCAACAGTAGCACCTGCACCCTGGACATATAGTATCAGCCAGGGAAGTAGCAATGTGCAAACACTGACTAATATAACAGGTATCGTTACTGATAGCCTTCTGCCGGGCATTTATACCATTCGTATATATAACTCTGGCAACTGCTATATGGATAGTATGATCACGTTAGCAGCCCCTAATATTATTCATGTATCAGCATCGGCTACCAATATTAATTGTTATGGAGCTAATAATGGAGTTGTAGTCATCACTGCCAGTGGTGGTCTTGGTCCCTTTAACTATGCACAAGGTGCAGGTACATATACTAGCTCTAATACCTTTAATAATCTGCCAATAGGAACTTATACGTTTCATGTAAAGGACGCTAACAATTGCATAAAGGACACTAGCATAACTATTACTCAACCAACCAAATTAACTGCATCAGCAAGCGTTGCTTCAATAACATGCAATCCGGGTACAAATGGCTCCATCACGCTTACTGCTATTGGAGGCACACCTGCCTATACCTATGCAATAGGTGCTACTTCATTTACAAGCAATAATATTTTCCCCAATCTATCTGCAGGTAGCTATACCATGCATGTAAAAGATGCTAAAGGCTGTATAATAGATACAACAGTAATTGTACTGCAACCAGCAACTATCACAGCTACTGTTCTCCCAACAAATATTCTATGCAATGGTATGAATACAGGAGCTTTAGCAATTACTGCAAGTGGAGGTACGCCATCGTTTACATATGCAATAGGTGGCAATGCATATTCAGGTACAAATACATTTTCCAATTTGGTAGCAGGCACTTATACTTTGCATATCAAAGATGCCAATGGTTGTATAAAAGATACTACTACAATCTTAACACAACCAACTAAACTAACTACATCGATCACAAGTACTACCATTCCTTGCTATAATACTACTAATGGATCGATTAGCATCACTGCTAATGGTGGTATACCGGGGTATACTTATGCAATAGGCTCCGGAAGTTATACCCCACTGAATACTTTTGTAAATCTTAGTGCAGGAACATATCCATTACATGTTATGGATGCTAATAGTTGTATAAAAGACACTAGTATAACATTGGTCCAAGACCCTGCAATTATTCCTTCACTTAGCTCCACTCCTGCATTATGCTATGGTGCTGCTAATGGCACAGCAAACATTAGTGCTACTGGTGGTACGCCGGCATATACCTATGCACTTGGATCTGGCAATTATGGCACTACAACAACCTTTACTGCACTTAACAGCGGCACCTATGTTATCCATACAAAAGACGCAATAGGTTGTATTAAGGACACGACAATGTTCATTTCGCAACCAGCTGCTATTATTACATATGCTATTACAGTTAGCCCTTCAGCTTGTTCCGGACCAGCTATTGGATCTATCAATATTTCAGCTACAGGTGGTGTACCCGGGTATACTTATGCCTTAGGTAATGCTCCTTATTCAGCTACCCATTTTTTCAATAACCTTTTCGCCGGCACTTATGTATTACATATCAAAGATGCCAGTGGCTGTATCAAGGATACTGTCATTCCACTACTACAGCCGGCACCATTATCTTCTAATATTGCCATCACCAAACCTCTGTGTGCTGGTATGTACAATGGCAGCATCAATGTTACAGCTACAGGTGGTACCCCTGCATATACTTATGCCATAAGCACCGGGGCATTTAGTACAAATCATATTTTTACCAATATTGTAGCAGGCAACAACACTATTCATATCAAGGATGCTAATGGTTGCCCTTTCGATACGACCTTTGCTGTTACACAACCGGGCATTATTGTCCCACATATCACTGTTCATAATGTTCATTGCTATGGAGGTAATGATGGTAGCATTTTAGTTACAGCCAATAGTGGCACCCCACCTTATGTATATTCATTAACTGGTCTCTCGTGGGTCACTAACGATACTTTTCATAATCTTAGTGCTGGTAGTTATGTAGTATATGTGCGTGACACTAATGGTTGCCAACATGATACCTTAGTATATGTTGATCAACCTCCTCCTATCATTATCAATGGCATCAACACAGTTGCTCCCTTATGTTACAATTCTTCCAACGGCAGCATTACTGTAAGTGCCTCTGGTGGTTTGGGCACACTTACATATTCTGTAAACTCAGGAGCTTATACAAGTAGTATGATATTGAATGGGCTAACCGCCGGGGTAAATACTATCCATGTAAAAGATACCAGTGGCTGTATCAGAGATAGTGTGGTATTACTTGCGGCACCTACTGCTATTGTGCCCTCTGCAATTGTTAAGGCTTCAGCATGTGACACAGTCAATAATGGAAAAGTAACATTATTTGCCAGCGGTGCTACGCCGGGATATACATTTGCATTAGGCACAGCTTCATTTAGTAGTAATAATATTTTTCCTAGTCTAGGTGCGGGTACATACACATTTCATATCAAAGATACGAATGGTTGTACCAAGGATACATCTATTACAGTTACTGACTCCACCCATATTTCTTCAAATGTAAATATCAACAACCCATTGTGTTATGATCAGGCCAGCGGAATAGTAACGATCATTCCTAATAATGGTACTGCTCCTTATCAATATGCAATGGGCAATGCTCCATTTGGTAGCACAAATACTTTTCAAAACATAACTGCCGGTACCTATACACTTCATATAAAAGATGCTATTGGTTGTGTAAATGATACAACTATATCAGTTACTCAACCAGCGTTAATAATACCTGCTGTTAATATCTTTGTTCCCACTTGTTATGGAGCCAGTAATGCTAGTTTTACAGTTATCGCTGCGGGTGGCACCCCACCTTATCAATATGCAGTAGACCTAGGTACGTTTTCAGCTAACAATACATTCTCATCATTTAATGCCGGCACTTATACCATACACATCCGGGATGCACATAGTTGCTTGCATGATACCACTATATCTATCACCCAGCCAAGCAAAGTCGCTATAAATACCATTAGTATCACCAGTCCCCTGTGCTATGGCGATACTAATGGCATTGTTGTTGTAACAGCTAGCGGTGGCTCTCCGGCCTATTCATTCAGTTATGATACACATACATTTACTTCGGTAAATAGTTTTATACATCTATCAGCAGGCTTACACATTATCTATGTAAAAGATAGTTATGGTTGCCTAGCCGATAGTAACATTATCATTATCCAGCCCATACAAGTACATTTAACTGCCACCACCATTATTGCACCTGGTTGTCAGGGTGGCAACACAGGCGAAATAATCTTCACGGGCACAGGTGGTACACTTCCTTATCAATACTCCAATGACAATATGCATTTTAGCAGTTCAGATATTTTTCAGCACTTAGCTATCGGCACAGATACTTTCTATGTTATTGATGCTCACAATTGTAAATATGATACTGCTATTTCTCTTATTATTGCACCCCCTATCATTATGGATAGTGTCATTGTAACCCCACTAACATGCTATGCTTACACAGATGCCGCTATCAGTATCTATACTCATGGTGGCACTCTTCCTTTTCAATATTCTCTGAATGGCAATACTCCTGTAAGCTCAAGCACATTTACCGGACTACCTGCTGGTCATTATGGTATTACCATTACAGACTTCACCCAATGTAGCATAAGTGATAGTATTACCATTACCGAACCCGATACTATGCAGCTCAGCATTCATTCTGAAGCCAACGACTGCGATGGTTTCATGAATATCAGTACTGTATCGGTGGATGTTAAAGGTGGTAAATTCCCTTATACATATTTATGGAGCACTGTGCCGGCTAGTACCAATGATACTATTATGAATGTCATCAATGGCGACTATACCATATGGGTAAAGGATGCTACCGGTTGTAGCGACTCTACTACGGTCACCATCAATTATGACAATTGCTGCTCTGTAGAGGTACCCAATGCCTTTACTCCTAACCACGATGGTAAAAATGATGTATTCAGAATATTATATCAGGGAAATATGATCCTAAAGAGTTTTGCGATATATGATCGTTTTGGACAGATCATGTTTCAAACAACTGATAAAACGCATGGATGGGATGGCACTTTCAATGGTACATTGCAAGATATAGGAACTTATTACTATCATATTAAAGTAATATGTGGTAATGCTGAAGGAAAATTACATCAATATAAAGGTGATGTGACGCTAATTCGATAGTTTTTACGGTTCTTTGCTGCTTTCTTATACTTTAGAATTTAATATTTGGATCAAATGGGCAAATTCTTGTAAAAACTTTATTTTTGCTGCCCTTCAAAGAAATGTATGGAATACAGAGAAATTGTTTCAGTGACCCAATTAGGTGGCCTTTATCAATTATTGGCTACTAAGAGTGATGGCGCCATAGTTCGCAACTTGGCCGATAGAACAACGAAGTTCATCTCAGCTCGTTTACACAATGTAACACCGCTGGAAAGCATCGAAGTTTATACTACCGGCGATAACGTTCGTCTGCACGAGGTATTTCAAAAAATGAAAGATCAGGAAACTACTATTCCTTTGGTAGATCCTAAAAAAGCAGATAATAATGTTATCAAGCATTATTTCAAATCTATCTTCCCTGAGTTTGATGAGGAAAGAGTGTATGTGAGCGACATGAAAAAAATGCTCAAATGGTTCGAATTACTCAAGTCTAATGACTTGCTCAATTTCGAAGCTCTTAAACCTCAAGCCGAAACTCCTGCAGAAGAAGTAAAAGCTGAACCTAAAAAGGAAAAGAAAACAGAAGCAGCTGAGCCTACCGAAGAAAAACCGGCTAAAAAAGCTCGCACTAAAAAAGCAGTAGAACCTGCCGCTGAAGGCGAAGAAAAACCGGCTAAGAAAACGGCTACTCGCAAGAAAAAAGAAGACTAATATCCTTATTCATATTTCCATTGCGCAGGCCGGTCTTACTCACCGGCCTGTTTTATTGAGTACTACACCCAATATTCTGCTATACTCTTTCATTTTTTTTTGCAATCTTGCTATAAGCTATTTAATACAATATCTCTACTTATTCCATGTATCGCTTCACAGCCCTGCTCATATCGTGCTTACTACTGTATTGTAGCACATTTGCACAGTCTCCCAAACGTGAGTTAAGGGCTGCTTGGATAGCTACTGTATCTAATATCGACTGGCCTTCAAAGCCAGGCCTTCCTGCTATTCAACAACAAGAAGAATTCATACATCGCCTGGATGAGTTAAAGTCTATGGGTTGCAATGCTGTCATTGTACAGGTACGTCCTGCCTGCGATGCCCTTTACGCTTCTAACATTGAACCTTGGAGCCGTTACCTCACAGGCCGTCAGGGAGAGCCGCCTTTCCCTTATTACGATCCTCTTATTTTCATGATCGAGGAAACGCATAAACGACAAATGGAATTTCATGCATGGTTCAATCCCTTTCGTGCCTTAGTAGATAGTAAGAATAATATCAACCCACCGGGTCATGTTACCCGCAAACACCCCGATTGGGTCATTAATTACGCAGGTAAGTCTTATTTAAACCCGGGTATTCCTGAAGCCCGCGAATATGTTACTCGTGTTATCATGGATGTTGTAAATCGATATGATATTGATGCTGTGCACCTCGACGATTATTTCTACCCTTATCGTAGTGGCAAACTGGAATTTGGTGATACTCACACTTATCACGAGTACCAGGGTAATTTTACTAACAAGGACGACTGGCGCCGCAACAATATCAGCCTCTTCATAGGTATACTCAACAACAATATCAAACACATTAAACCCTATATGAAGCTGGGTATCAGCCCCTTCGGTGTTTGGCGCAATAGCAGCAAAGACCCAAATGGTTCTAATACTCATGCAGGGCAAACTTGCTTCGATGATCTTTATTCGGATGTACTCCTATGGATGGAAAAAGGCTGGATAGATTATCTCATGCCACAACTCTACTGGGAACATGGACAGCATGCTGCCGGTTTCGAAACTCTATTACCTTGGTGGGAACAACACAGTTATGGTCGCCATATATATTATGGCTTGGGTGTATACCGCATGGTAGGTGCACACAAGGGTGCATGGGCTGGCACTAAAGAATTACTTTGGCAAATGCGCGACATCCGCCGTTCTGCACAAATTCCAGGCTATGCATTCTACTCTGCTTCTATTTTCGATAAGCTTCATGTACCTATCCGCGATAGCATTCAGAAACACTACAATATACATACTGCATTTCCTCCTGTTATGAAATGGCTGGATAGCATACCTCCCATAGCTCCCAAGCTCAAAGCCATACCTTCTTCTCAAGGCTCTTTACTGCAATGGGAACAAATGAATCCTAACAACGAAACCCTTCGTTATGCGGTCTATCGTTTTGTCAATAATGAACCTGTCGATCTCAATCGTTCAGATAAGATCATCAGCCTCCAATCCAAGAAAGAATATTTGGATGATGATGCCAATAAATACCGCAATGCCACTTATGTGGTCACAGCATTAGACAGGCTGTGGAATGAAAGCAAACCCAGCAATATAGCTACTACAAGAGCCAATCAGTAGATATAATACAAAAAGCATACCACCTTATCCTTTCCATTAAAAAATACCCTGTGGATAACCTGTGGATTTTTTGACATTGACTTAACAATAGGGTATTTACAATCGCATTTTATTTCGTTAACTTTGGTTTAAACCGATGGATATGTTTGATGATGATTTTTTCGATGAGGAGTCCGGGTCAATAGATGAGCTGCTGCAACGATACGAAAAAGTGAAAGCAGGCGAATCGATCAGCATCATGGGCGAAGAGGAGTTTGAACGTGTGGTAGAGTATTACTTCCAGAATAGCAACGAAGAGCAGGCTTTATTGGCTTGCGATATCGCCCGTACTTATTATCCTTTCTCAGGTTCTATTTTATTACTCAAGGCAGAGATTCTTACACAGGCTCAAAAATTCGGTCAGGCACTCAAAGCTCTTGACGAAATGGAACAGTATGAACAGAACAATCTCGATGCTGTTCTCTTACGTTCCGATATTTTACTGGGCCAATTCAAATACGATCAAGCTGCTTTATTGTTGGAACAAAAAATTTCCGAATTCGAAGGCAAAGACAAGGTAGAGATACTATTAGAACTCTCTGACGTATACGACGAAAGCGAAGAATTCGATGCAGTATTTGATACACTCAAACGTGTGATCAAAATTGATAAACGCAACGAAGAGGCTTTACAAAAGATCTGCTTCTGGGCCGAATTCACTAATCGTCTCGAAGAGAGTGTTGTACTACATACCGAACTCGTAGACCGCGATCCATATAATACGCTTGCTTGGTTCAATCTCGGCGCTGCTTTTCAGGGCCTCAAACTATACGAGAAAGCTATCGATTCCTATGAATATTGTGTAGCTATCGATGAAAAATTCGAATTCGCTTATCGCAATATGGCCGATGCCTATATGCGTATGAAATGGTACGAGAAGGCACTGGAAGTGCTAGAAAAACATCTGGAGATTTCTAAACCCGAAGATGTCATTTTCGAGGCTATGGGTTTCTGCTGGGAGAAAAAGAAAAATTTCCCTCGTGCGCGTTTCTACTACCGTCAGGCTTCACAACTCAGCCCTCAGGACGACTCCATTTTCTATAAGATAGGTGAGACCTACGCCCGCGAAAAACAATGGGAAAAAGCAGTAAAGTCCTACTCAGTAGCTTTACATCTCAATAAGGATAATGCTGCTTACTGCATGGCCATAGGCAATTGCCTGATGGAAATGGATGTAAAAAGCGAAGCCCTAGTTTGTTACCTCAATGCTGTTCGTCTAAAACCGGGTAACAAAAGTACATGGGTAGCTTTGATCAAAGGTTTATACATAGCTAAGTATTACGACGAGGCACTGACACAACTGGATGTAGCTCGCGAACATTGTGGCGATAAGCCCGATTTCCGCTATTTTCATGCTGGTATCATGTTCGAACAAGGCAAAACTAAAGAAGGTCTCCTCCAACTGGAAAAAGCCCTCAAAGATGCCCCTGCTCGTTCTCGCATATTTACCGATCTCAATGCGGAATACCTTATCCGCTCAGATATTGCTGAGCTCATAGGCAAGTACAAAAAGAAATAGTCTCAGCTCATCATAGTAAAACCTCATAGCGCATTTGCTATGAGGTTTTTTATGCTCCTATTTTTACCACATCATTTATTCAGTATATTTATTGTACTCTTTTTATCATTTCTAAATATCACTCTTACGAAAAAGCTCATCACATTCATACTGTCTGTTGTTTGTATCACATGTCTTTCATGTGCCTCAGGCAATGCTCCGGAGCATACAACAGCTACAATTTCTCAGGCTCCTACTCATTCTTACGATAACTCATTAGCTTCCGGAAAAGTAATAGATACTGTAGTTTGTCATGCCGATGCCGGCCAGTCTTACTCTTTATACTTACCCACTCATTACGACACTTCCAATCCATACCCTTGCATCTACTTCTTCGATGCTCATGCACGTGGTGTATTGCCTCTCTATATGTATAAGGAATTAGCCGAACAATATGGCTTTGTGTTCATAGCTTCCAATACCTCTAAAAATGGCATTGCATGGGAACAAACCAATGCCCTCGTCAATACCTTAATGTCCGATACTCGTGCTCGTATCCATATCGATCCTAAACGCATATATACCTCCGGCTTTTCAGGTGGTGCTCGTGTTGCTAGTACTATTGCCATGCAGGATGGCAGTATAGCTGGTGTTATCGGTTGTTCTGCCGGTTTCCCACAATTCCAAAACCCCTTTCAAAATAAATTCAACTATTTCGGTTTGGTAGGCAATTATGATTTTAATCTACAGGAAATGCTCCAATTAGATGAAGCCATGAATACTAGTAATTTCCCTCATCAGCTACTTACTTACAATGGCATTCATGACTGGCCTGTAGCTGCCGATTTCCAAACTGCACTGCTTTGGATGCTGTTACGCGAAATGAAAGATAAAGTTCTATCTTCTAATGAAACTACCCTCCATTCTTTCATTACAGATTGTAATCATCGTATCTCTGTCTTACGCATCAGTTCCAACTGGATAAACTTACATCGTCTATTAGATGCCACAGTAAAATTATTAGATGGGCTTACCGATGTATCAACTTATAGAAAGCAACTATCCGATCTCGAAAAAAATACTACTTATACCAACGCACTGAAATTACAGAACGATCTACAACAAGCTGAACTCACTGCCCAACAACAATTAGGAGCACAGTTCACCTCTCACGACGAAAAATGGTGGGCAGCCACCATTGCTGATATGAATGCAAAAAGTAAGAATTCAAAAGATATACAGATAGCCCACATGAACCGTAGAGTGCTCAGCTACTTGGGGCTGGTAGCATACATGAATACCAATCATGCTATTAGCACAGATGATCTCTCTCATGCACAAACCTATCTGAATGTATTTAAAATGGCCGACCCTAAAAACCCCGATGGCAGCTATCTGCAAGCTACACTATACATGAAAAAAAACGACCCCAGCCATGCACTTGCCTCACTCAGCAATGCCACCACCCTCGGCTACAACGATGTCTCACAACTCAATACTGACCCTATATTTGCATCCCTCCACAGCAATCCAGACTTTACAAGTATTATAAACGATGCAAAGAAGAACCTTTCAAAAAAGTAGTACGCATATCCACTCGTCTTATTGCTTCCTGAATTTATTGACCCAAGCTCGGTTAGAATCTATAGTCCTTTTCTCATCAAACCTCTTAAAAAGTAAAGTAGAGGGCTTTAAAGTTATTTGCTTTTCAAAATTCCATACTTTAGGTATCGGTGCTACTACTTTCCAATCAACAATTGTAGAATCATCTTTTATAACACCTCTATAATATACTAGGTCATTATACCATCTAGGAGATTTATTATTCATAAATCTGTATAAAACAATAGCATAAATGGTATCAGACTTTGTATGATAGATTCCCCAAAAGTTTCCTATATTCCTCTCAGCAAATGCCACTTCATGTTTATAATAATCAACAGTTTTACTGATCGAATCAATAAAATTCGAGGTCATTATAATTCCGTTTTGGAAAAAACATACTGGATGTACTTGAAATATCTCTTTGTAAGTATCAAACTCGCCTTGTTTATGATAATTTGATTCAAAAAAAGTTTTATCATTATAATAACCATCTAATCTTACTTTATCGTTACACTTGCCATAGTCAGTGTTGATTTCCTTAGTAAATAGATCAAGATTGTTTTCACTTTTTTTAGGTGCTGCACAACAAACCAAAAAACATAAAGAAAATAATACAATAACAGCTTTCATTTGTGATAATTTAATGCTCCGACAAAATAAGAAATTTACTCTCATTTCCCTCTAGCGCTGATTTGTAGCTATGCTCTGTGTACTAGCTAATCCATGTCTACTTTATGTCAGCCGGTTTGTAACCGGCATTCTTTCTGCTACAGCTCAATACATTTACCCTATTTCAAAACCCACATGTACAGAAAATGGCTTTCCTGTACACATGGGGTTTTATATTCGCAGCGGTTCATTTCCTTTGCACACAGTAAAAATACCTAGCCTCTAAATAACTTCAGATAGCTATCCAGTATATACATTCTTCCTCTTTGTTCACCGGTTACTTCTTTCAATATTTCTAGTCTTTCCAGTTCCCTTATTAGTGTATATGCTGAGGGTAAAGATACCCCTGCTGCTGCTGCCACTTTTTCTGCATTGATCATCGGTCTTTGGTACAAATATCTGATTACTTTTTGTGATTTTGCTGCCTTGCTACCTAACGACTGTACCTTGCCATCTATTTGTTTTTGCAACTGTAAGATTCCGTCAAAAGTTGTTATCCCATTTTTAGCTGTTTCTATCACACCTACAAGAAAAAATTTAAACCACTGGTTCAAGTCACTTTTTTCTCTCACTCTCATTAGGTTATCATAATACAAAGTTCGGTTATGTTCAAAAAAATCTGACAGGTATAATATAGGTTGTTTAAGAATATTCTTACTCACCAAATATAATGGGATCATTAACCTACCTACCCTACCATTACCATCTAAAAAAGGATGTATCGTTTCAAATTGATAATGGATCAATGCTATCTTCAATAATTCAGGAACAAAAATATCCTCATTATGTACAAACTTTTCTATGTCACTCATTAGGTCAGCAATACTTGAGTGTACCGGCGGAATAAATATGGCATCATTAATGCTCGCACCACCTATCCAGTTTTGGCTTGTTCTAAATTCTCCTGGCTGCTTCTTTTCTCCCCTCACCCCTTGCATCAATACCTTATGCGTTTCTTTGATGAGGCGAGAAGAAAAAGGCAATGTATCTAACATCTTCATTGCATGATCCATTGCTTGTATATAATTCTGTACCTCCTCCCAGTCATCTCTTTTATCTAGTGGCACATCCTCAATATCCAATAATGCTTCTTCCATATTTGTTTGTGTACCTTCTATTTTACTACTTTGAGTAGCTTCCTTCAGTACATGCATACTAATAAACAATTCAATGTTAGGTATATAATTTGAATACATATCTAGTCTGCCTAATTCTCTATCAGCGTGGCTTAATAACTGCATGATCTCCATATTCGTTATATGCCATTGCTTATTTATATCATTTGGTTGAAAGCTTTTATAAAAACCTTGTTTAATTTCAACACCGGAAATAAAATCATTCATCTTAAAACTAAATTTTAATAAAGTTACACACTATTTAAAAAAAATCATTAAAAATTTAAACAGCTATGCTTATTATTTAAATTTTATTCAAAAAATTTAAATAGCGTACTTGCTTAATTAAAATATGTTTTTTTAAAATTCGTTTATTTCACAACAAAAAATCAACCCCTCATTTAGCGTAGTCTCCAACTACATCGCTGTGATATCAAATCTCCTGATTTAAAAGATAGAATCCTTCTATAATATACAAACAAATATTTGTTATCCCCTACCTCCATTTTGTATCTTTATCTCAAATGATGGTCTTCAACTAGACCAAAGTAGGGATTCCATCAAAATTTGCAATACACACCTAATATTGCAAAATATTCATAGGTAATCGTCGGTAGCAAACCGGAAATCAATCGGTAATTTTTCGGTAAAGGACCGGAAACAAATCGGTAAAACTCAGTAATCACTCAGCAAGCCTTACAATACTAATCTTCACATTATCAATCACTTATGAAATAAATTACAAAAAAAATCCCGTACCGGAAATTACCGATACGGGATGCTATTAAAATCTCTTGTTTTTATAGTTTTATCAGATCATCTGTTTTCAGATCGTAGAAATGATATTGCGTCAGTGGAGAGTTATTATCAGCTATCACCTTCACACGTATCTTATGTTTTCTATACCATTTCCATAATATTGAATTAAAGAAGATGCCTTTCGTTAGGTATGCAGCCATTATCGGGTGCACATGCAGTGCCAGTTGTCTGTGTCCTTGGTTGATCAGGTATTGCAGGTCCTTTTCTATATCATCTACCAGCAGTATAGATGGGCCTATCTTACCGGTACCTTTACAAGTAGGGCACACTTCAGAGGTAGATATATTCAGTTCCGGGCGCAGTCGCTGACGCGTTATCTGCATCAGCCCAAATTTAGATATAGGTAGTATCGTATGCTTGGCACGGTCTGTAGCCATCAACTCTTCCATAGCATCCAGTAGTTGCTTTTTATTATCCGGCAACTTCATATCTATGAAATCTATGATGATGATACCACCTAGGTCACGCAGACGCATTTGTCTGGCTATTTCCTGTGCAGCTTCTATGTTCGTCACCATGGCATTCTGCTCCTGTCCGGCTTCTGCACTACGGGTACCGCTATTCACATCTATTACATGCAGGGCTTCTGTATGTTCTATGATCAGGTAGGCACCACTCGATAAATTCACTGTCTTACCAAAAGAAGCTTTCACCTGTTTAGTAATACCAAACTGATCGAAGATGGATTGTGTACCGCTATGTAGTGTTACTATCTCCTCTTTTTCAGGGGCTATACGCGACACATATTCCTTGGTCTCGGTCAGTAGTTTTTTATCGTTCACTACTATACGTTGAAAACTCTCACTCAATAGATCTCGCAATATAGAAGTGGTCTTATCCTGTTCACTTAGTATGATGCGTGGAGGTTTGGCACCTTTCAGATTGGTCTGTATGGTTTGCCACATCTCGGCCAGTTCCAGTATATCGGCATGCAATTCGGCAGTATTCTTACCTTCTGCAGCAGTACGTACTATTACCCCAAAGTTCTTTGGCTTGATGCTCTCTACTATCTTTTGCAAACGTTTGCGCTCATCGGCAGAATGTATCTTCCGTGATATAGCTACTACATCATTAAAAGGGGTCACTACTACAAAACGTCCCGGTAAAGATATTTCACAACTCAGACGAGGTCCTTTGGCAGAGATAGGTTCCTTCAGTATTTGCACCATCACCTCAGGGCGTTGGGTCAGTACATCAGTTATCTTTCCCGATTTCAGTATTTCGTCTTCATTCTTGAATCTTCCGAAATCTGAACCCCAGCTAGTATTACCGTCTATAGATTGTTTAGTGAATTTAAGTAAGGAACGGAAGTAAGGGCTAAGATCTGTATAATGTAAAAAGGCGTCTTTCTCATATCCTACATCTACAAAAGCAGCATTCAGCCCGGGCATTAGTTTCTTCACTTTGCCCAGGTATAGATCACCCACCGCAAATTCATTGAGCCCGTTTTCGTAGTGTAACTCCACGAGCTTTTTATCTTCCAGTAAGGCTATTTCTACACCTTCTTCAGAAGCATTGATAATAAGTTCTTTGTTCATTCTCCGTCTTTTGTCCGATCCTGCTCAGGCATACGCTGTTAAGTACAATACCCGGGGAGACCATATTTCTAAGGTACACCCATGCAATGACAAAATCCCACACCTTTTGCATGTGTGGTATCACACAGGCAAAGGGTATAAGGATTGTCTGCAAAACTCAGGAAAAAGTAAGCTTATAGCGGACCAGCCGTTATCCTACTTATTTTTCTTTTTATGACGGTTCTTTCTCAAACGCTTTTTGCGTTTGTGAGTTGCGATCTTATGTCTTTTTCTCTTTTTACCACAAGGCATAACACAGAATTTTAAAAAAGTTATCTAAAAGAATTTATGTACTTATCTATATCCCTACTGAATTCGGGTTTATCTACTAATTTCTTGCACTGTTCAAAAAGTTCTATTGCTTTTGCTTTATCACCTTTTCCTTTAAATGCTTCAGCCAAAGAATATAAAGCTTCAGCATTTGCAGGTTCTACTCTCAGTATTGTCTCAAAGCGTTTGATCGCTTTATCAAACTGACCCGATTGTATGGCCAATTGCCCTAGGAGCATATTAGCAGGTACATTGTTCGAATCTTTTTGAGTGATACCCCTCAGCAACTGTACTCCCTGCATCGTTTGTCCGGTTATCACCAGGCCTTTTGCAAGACCTATCTGCGCACTGTCATTTTCCGGATTGATCTGTAAAGCTCTTTGAAAACACTCTATAGACTGCTCTGCTTCCCACATCTGCACACGCTCAGAGCTGTCTGCGCTCATCCTGTCTAAAAAATATTGGGCTGCAAAGGTGAGCTTTTTTTCGGAATTCTCCAATTTAGCTGCTTTTGCCACATAATAGGCTGCTATTGTCAGCTGTTTATGCTGTTTCCAGAGCTGGGCCAGTTGAGTAAACAAAGGAGCCATCCCGGTGGAGTCGTGGATGGCTGCAATTTGTTTTTCAATATTAGATATCTCAGTGGTTGCATGCTCAGGTACCTGAGTTCTGGCCGCACTGAGCATAGAATCGAATGATGCCGGTATGATAGCCGGAGCTGAGCTGACACCAGCTGCCATTGGCGGGGTGGCTCCATTACCTGTTTTAGCAGGGGGTATAGTATTACCACCCCAGTAAAGGGCTGCTAAAAGAACAAGGGCTGCTACAATGGTTATATAATGTACGGGGCGCAAACTATATCAGATTTTGCGCAAATGTAGCAAATACCTGCTTGTGGCAAGGTATTTACTTAGTCTTCCAAGTCGGTTTCTTTGTGAGCTACCAGATCATATTTAGAATCCTTCACTGCGTGGATGAATTCTTTAGCCGGTTTAAAAGATGGTATAAAATGTTCAGGTATCTCTACCGCCACATTTTTCTTGATATTGCGGCCCACTTTAGCTGCACGTTTCTTCAGTATAAAACTACCGAAACCACGTACATAAACTGGTTCGCCCTCTACAAGTGATTCTTTTACTTCTTTGAAAAACGCTTCAAGCGCTACAAGAATATCTACTTTAGGAATGCCTGTTTTCTCGGCAATGCTGGTCACTACATCTGCTTTTCTCATATGGTGGAATTTTAAAACTTATTGTTCTGTATTATATATTATTTAATTATATATTGTCAGTAAATCTAGTATGTTATTCTCAAAATATCCTATGCTAAAAAAATAGAAGCTGGTTACTAATGGATTATTGTGCAAAAATCACACCAAAAAATATCGTTTACAAAATTATCGTTTCTATTAAAAGGCTAATAATCAAATAGATACTACAATATTTTCATGAAAACCGCTACCATGTTCATTCCTGTAATTATATACATATTTTCATATCAATATTTACTTCAAGCATGAAATAATAATTTCTTTTTACAATAAATAAATACACAATATAAAAATACATACTGTGGAATTTATTTCTCAAATCGTGGTAGTTGTTTTTTAAAATCTGTAGAATTATATATACATAATCAAATGAAAAACCTAAAAGGCACAAATAAATTTTGTGCTAATATGGTTTAATACAATGTTTTAAACAAGCTGACATAATTTAATATCTAGTAAAGAAAGTAGTAATAAGGATAAAAAACCTAGAAAAATTTGCAAGTACTACTTTTGCAGAGTAAAAATAACAATAGTGGAAGATGTACAAAAGCGTAAGGCTGTAGCTTATTGGTTGTTAGCGGGAGTTTTCATCATAGTGATACAAGTACTATTGGGGGGTATTACCAGACTCACCGGTTCAGGTTTATCGATTACTGAGTGGAAACCCATCATGGGGGCATTACCACCTATGAATGAGGGACAATGGAATGAAGCTTTTGATAAATACAAGCAAATAGCACAATTCAAGTACCTGAACAGTCATTTTGCACTGAGTGATTTTAAATTTCTTTTTTTCTGGGAATGGTTTCACAGACTATGGGCCAGAATGCTGGGAGTAGTTTTTGCAGTGGGATTCGTCTACTTTTTGTTCAAACGATATTTCGATAAAGAAATGATCGTACCCTTTATCATCCTTTTTTTATTAGGGGGATTGCAGGGACTAATCGGATGGAAAATGGTAAAGAGTGGTCTGAATGATACTTCTTTGTTTGTAAACCATATAAAACTCGCCATACACTTTATAGCTGCAATGGGATTGTTATGTTATACATTATGGTTTGCACTACAATTATTAATACCTCAAGAGGAAAGGACTAGCAATAAAAAGCTGCACACTATGACCATAGTAGTAATAAGCTTACTAACCTTACAACTGATATATGGCGCTTTTATGGCCGGACTGAAAGCTGCCATGGTAGCAGCTACCTGGCCAACGATCAATGGAATGTGGTTGCCCGACGGAATGTTCTCTAACAGTTTTATCAATCACCCCATCAATGTACATTTTGTACACAGAGCAATGGCTTATTTATTATTGATAGTACTGGGTATTTGGTTTGTATCTGCCAATAAACATGCTAAAGAACAACAAGCAATACTATTTCAAAAGGCATCGAGATGGCCCTTGATATTAGTGATAGTTCAAGTAATGTTAGGTATAGTAACTGTGATCAGTGCGCCTAAAATAGTATTCGGCCAATTCGGTTCATTTGAATTGCTGGCAGAATTGCATCAATTGGTAGCCATGTTCTTACTGATATCACTGATAGTAAATCTATACCTCATAAGTAAAGTAAAGGCATAAGCAACTCTGAGTAGCCTGTACAATATATACTCAATAGTTAACTGCGAATAAATTAGCAAGGTATTAGCAGAAAAAATTGTAGTTTAAAGTATCAAAACTGCAAGGTTGCTATGCGTAAAGCACTGAGAAGCATATATTTTTTTCTACCGGTGCAATTGTTATTTCTGCATTTTCGCAGATACCAGATGCTTCTTATTTTCTGGGTCATCATCTTTGCTACTGTTACGGGAAATTTTGCCTCTCATTTTGGTGCGTCTTCTTTGTTCCTTTCTCCTGAGTATCTAGGTGATGTGAATTTCTTAAGTATGATGCTTTTAGGTGGTGCCATGACCGTATTCATTATGGCCTGGCATATCACCACTTTTATCATACACAGCCATCGTATACCCTTTTTAGGTGCTACGAGACAATCATTCCTAAAATATTGCCTGAACAACTCATTATTGCCATTGGGCATTTTGATATTCTACTCAATCATCAGTGCCAGATTTCAGGTGAATAATGAGCATGCCGGTTTTAAGGAGATATTTCTTTTGCAAGCCGGATTTTATGTAGGTGCCACTTGTGTTACATTCTTATCATTCATATACTTTTTCAGAGTGGGACGTGATATGCTAAAAACAGTGATCACACATATTACCAATCCGGCTATGATAAGAGGTTTCATTCCTTATGATACGTTGGATATAGAACTGGACATCATACACGCAGAGACCTACCTATCTGAAACAATGAAGATAGAAAGTATCAAAGAGCTGGAAAGTTATCACCCACGATTTTTGAATACTGTACTGAGAAGGCACCACCGTAATGCCATTGCAGCTACACTTTTTGCCTTTTCTTTTCTGGTAGTACTTGGCATCTTTATGGAGCAGCCTTTACTGCGTATACCAGCAGGAGCAGGTTTCCTGATACTATTTTCAGTAATGATGGGCTTAGTAGGAGCTGTAAAATATTTTTTGAGGAGTTGGGAGATAATAGGTTGGGGCTTGTTCCTGATCATGATGTCGGTAGCTGTAAAAGAACGTGTATTTGATCTGCGAAGTATAGCCTATGGTGTGAACTACCATACTACCAGTGAGCAACAACCAATATATAGCTATACCAACCTGCGTAAAATATTCAGCCCTGAACGGTACGAGGCAGATAAAAAATATGGTACTGAAAGACTAGAGAACTGGAAAAACAAAAGAGGCATAGCAGGTGATACGAATCCACCATTAATAGTAGTAAACATTAGTGGAGGTGGAACCCGATCTGCCTATTGGACATTTCGAACATTACAGCATTTGGATAGTATGACACATGGGCGTATATTCTCTAACACTGTATTGATAACCGGTGCATCGGGCGGTATGCTTGGGGCTGCTTACTGGCGAAGTATACATGATGCATATGCAGAAAAGACCTTAATAAACCCTTATGATGGGCAGTATCAGGCTAATATTGGAAAAGACCTATTAAACTCCATCATCTTCTCGATGGCGAGTGTGGATCTGGTATCGCCTATAGACAGGGTAAGTGTAGGTGGCTACTCTTACCCAAAAGACAGAGGTTATGCGATGGAGCAGGAGTTGATAGTGAATACTCAGGGATTGCTGGACAAGAAACTGGACTATTACCGAAAGAAAGAATATGAGGCAGAGGTACCAGCCATGATCATTAACGGAACGATAGTGAATGATGGACGAAAATTAATGATGTCTGCACAACCTGTAGGGTATCTTACTCAGCCTGAATACTCTTTGAAAGATACAGGAGCCACAGCAATTGATGCTGTGGATTTTGCTACATTCTTCCATGATCAAAATCCTTATAATCTACGCATCGCTTCTGCATTAAGAATGAATGCTACATTCCCGTACATATTGCCTGTAGTAAAATTACCATCTATACCACAGATGAATATTATGGATGCAGGATTGATAGATAATTTTGGTACTGAACTGGCCAGCAGATATATATATGTGTATCGCGACTGGATACTAAAGAACACCAAAGATGTGATCTTTCTGGAGATACGCGATACTAAAGAGAGTGAATTGTTTCCGCCGAGCGATCAAAATTCTTTATCAAAAATGATGATAGACCCACTGATGGTAATACAAAACAAGTGGGAATCCATACAATCGTATAACCATTGTTATCTGAAAGAATATGCACCTTACTTTTTAGAAGGGAAAATGCATTTCATCACTTTTCAGTATATACCTGAAGAAGAGCGTGCCTATGCAGAATTGAATTTTCATCTGACCCAAAAAGAAAAGCTGGACATCTACCAATCGATAGATAAACCTCAGAATAAAAAGGCCATAGAAACACTATTGCAGTTACTTCAATAGAATTATCCTAACCATTGTTGCGGATCATTATCCAAGAAAAGTTCTGCAGCCATAAGGTCAGTATGCAAAATTCTATCCTGATCCATAAAGCTAACTTCCTTGCGGAATGCAGCCCATACTTTTTCAAGTGCTGGAGATGACTTGTGCGGATGACGGAAATCGATAGACTGAGCGGCTGTAAGTAATTCTATAGCCAGTACACGTTGTACATTCTGTATCACACGACGCAATTTAGTAGCTGCATTGGCACCCATACTTACATGATCTTCCTGCCCATTGCTGCTGACAATACTATCAACAGAAGCAGGTGTACACAGTTGCTTGTTCTGACTAACAATAGCTGCAGCAGTGTACTGCGCTATCATAAAACCACTGTTAAGACCAGCAGCAGGCGATAAGAAAGGTGGCAGATTGCGTTGGCCACTGATCAATAAGTAAGTGCGGCGCTCAGATATATTTGCCAGCTCTGCCATAGCAATAGCCAGGAAATCGAGATGCAAAGCCAATGGCTGGCCATGGAAGTTGCCACCACTCATGATAGCATCTTCGTCGTGAAACACTATAGGATTATCTGTTACAGAATTGATCTCTATTTCTACCACATTCGTTACTGTATCTACCACATCTTTACTGGCACCATGTACCTGAGGCATACAGCGGAAAGAATAAGGATCCTGTACCTGTGTCTTAGGTTGTTGTTGTATTGTGCTACCCTGTAATAATTGCAGAATACGACGAGCTGTGTCTATTTGTCCCTTATGAGGACGCACACGATGTATAGGATGTTGGAAAGGCTCGTCTTTGGCCATGAAACCATCGGCCGATAAAGCCCCTATCACATCGGCCCAAAGCAATAGACGCTTAGACTTTAATAATGACCATGTAGCATAACTGCTCATGAACTGAGTACCATTGAGCAAGGCAAGGCCTTCTTTAGCAGCCAGTGGCATAGGTTGTAAGCCTACTTCCTTCAATACAGCATCAGCTTCGCGTTTCTCTCCTTTATATCTTACCCAACCCTTACCAAAGATAGGTAGTGTAAGATGTGCTAATGGTGCCAGATCGCCGGATGCTCCTAAAGAACCTAATTCATATACAACTGGAGAAATACCCAAATTGTAAAAGTCTATGAGGCGTTGCACTATCTCTGAGCGCACACCACTATATCCCTGACTGAGGCCATGTACTTTTAACAACAACATCCAGCGTACAATATCTTCCGGCACTTCATCTCCCATACCACAGGCATGTGAACATACCAGATTCTCTTGTAATTGTGCCAGCTCATTAGGTTCTACACGTACATTACATAATGAACCGAAACCGGTATTGATGCCGTAATATGTATTGCCTTGCTTGAGTATGTTATCGAGATAAGCGCGATTGGTAGCTATGCGTTGTACAGCTGCAGCGGATATCTCTAATTTATTATTGCCTCTATTCTGTAAAATATTGAGGGATATATGTTCAGGTAATTCCATGTCGTTTGGTAATTGTGGCAGCAAAAGTAACTATTCGGGATAAAAAGGCAGAATGTCTATTTAATTTGCCCCTTATCTTTTTCAATTATATCTCTCAGATCTTGTTCTACACTCTTTTTCACAGTTTCTACTATCCGGCCTACTTCTTTATGATCTTTTATCAATATGATAGTGGGTACATTCTTTAGTTCGTATTGTTTATGTTCGGAGTATTTGGCTGTTTTGGCACGGTCTACGCCATACATACTATACTTTGCCATATTGTAGGCAGATAGCTGTAATACCTTGTAGAGTTTTGGGAGCATATTCTGAGAATCATCGCACCAAGTACCTAGTAATACAACCATATCGTAATATGCAAGATTATTTTTGAGATAGACTATTGTTGCAGCTTCGGGCTTGTAATTATCAGTGCTGCTTTTGAACCAAGTAAATGAAGGTTCTTTTGCAAGATCATCGAAAGTAAAACGTCCTTTATATACTACCGCTTCATTTTCATTGTCTCGAGAAGTATCGTAATCAGACTGGGCATAAGAAGATCTACTCATTACTATGGCAATAAATAATAAGATGGTTTTCATTTATTTACCTAATTGATTGCGCATAGTTACCAATTGGTTTCGCAACTTGAGCAGCGATTTTTTAAGGTCTAAAGATTCTCCCACAGCTACTTTGGTCTTTTCTTTGAGTTTTGCCTTAGCCCCGGCAATGGTGTACCCTTTTTCCTTTACAAGATGGTGGATAGTAAGTAATTCGCGAATCTGATCGGGAGTGAACAGTCTATCGCCTTTGCGTGTAGTACGTACTTTAAGCACAAACTCATTTGTCCAAAAGCGAATATGCGAGGTCTTTACTTTGAATAGGTCTGCTACTTCACCAATTGAATAATATTGTTTATTAGCTTCCCAGCCCTCCAGCAAAGAAGGTTTAGGTTCTTTCTTATCTGCTTTGGCAGGTTTTTCTTCAGTCTTTTGCTTTTTGGGTATTGCACGGCTTTTTCCTACAGCTTTTAACTGCTCAGGTTGCAACTCTTCTCCAAATAAGCTGAGGTTACGCGTACTCATAAGTACAAGTTAGGAAATAGTTTTGAATTGAAATACGCTAACTGTACAATAAAATAAGGCTCAAATAGTGCTTTTTATCCCTTATTGAGATTTTTTTAGCACTGACCCAAGGGTTTGGCAAAGTTCTTACGTCTATATTAGAAACAGGGTAGAGTAATAGTCGGCCGGCCAGCTACACACCCCATGTTATCTTACTAAAACCGCATGTTGTATGATCAAGAATTTAAAAAATTACCGATACAGAATGTGCTATTACAAGGCCAGCCCCTATCTCGACTCTATTCGCTATGGCCGTTATAAGCCACAAGGGCCTGTACGCCTCTTATTTTATACCAGTAAAACTGTTCGTAAGGCAGATCAGCTTGCTCGTGCTTAAAAATTGGTTATATGAGGAATTATTAGTATCTTTTTATTGAAACTGTAATCATTGACACATGCCCGCATATTCTGAACAGGAAATAATAGCTGGGTGCCGGAGTAAAAACCGGGCATTTCAAGAACATCTGTACAAAACGTACTACAGCATGTTCCTGAAAGTGTGTGCGAGGTATGCAAAGGATATGGAAGATGCAGAACAATTATTGAATGACGGTTTCATGAAAATATTTGTTCATATCGAAAAATTCAGCAATCAAGGATCTTTTGAAGGTTGGATGAGACGCATCATGGTGAATACCTGTTTGGATTATCTGCGTAGCAGTTATGTAAAAGAAGCAAAATTGATGCAGGCAAAAGGAGTACCTGCAGAAGAAAGCCCAATAGCCATAAATAGTGATGTACTGGAAAGTATTGAATTCAAGGAACTGGTAAAAGTGATACAACTGTTACCTGTAATGACACGCACTGTGTTTAACCTCTATGTTTTTGATGGCTATACCCATGCGCAAGTAGCAGACTTGGTGCATATCAGTGAGAAGACCTCTCAGTGGCATGTACACCATGCTAGGACCTTGCTTCAGAAAAAGTTAAAAAATAATGATTCGCAAAAAGTAGTGTATGAGACCAAAAGAATTTGACGAACTGATCAGACAAAAATTTGATCAGAACGACTTCGAGTTCAACCCAACTAACTGGGAGAAACTTGAAGCAGAGCTAGACAGAAAACCAGGGAAAAGGAATATGATGTTATGGTTGCCATTAGCGGCTATCACCTCTATAACATCAGTTGCTGCATCGTTAGCAATGATGGTAACTATACCTGTTTTTCAGCATCATAAGCCTGCTGCTATTGTTAATGTTATTTCAAAACCGTCTATAAACAATAAGCCATTACATATTGTATCTATTGCTAAAGATGAACCTATTATAGCTGCTAACTTTTCTACCAACTCTAACAATACTATAATCGCAGACAAGCAACACATAGATAAAAAAGATAGAACACTAACACTGCATGTAACAGAGGGCCCTAGTATCATGCATAAATCTATAGACCTCCCATTGGTGTTGAATGATAATAAAATGTCCGGCATAAGACCAAGGAACATACGCGATCTGTATCATGCAAGACCTAATACCAAAAGGAGTTTTGATATCACGGCATGGGATAATGAAGACAATAAACCTAAAACTGTGATCAGCTTTGCAGGTGGTGTGAATTATGGTGCACAAGTAAATGGTTACTCAGTAGCTGCTACCGGTAAAAGAATGCTGGGAGATAAGTTCTATATAGAAGGTGATATTGCATTTGTTAAAAACAATGCTACCGAAAGGACTGAATATGTATCAGCTGGTACTAAATGGAATTCATCAGCTAGAACTGCCAGTGCCAGATTGTCTTCGGCAGAACCTCAAGGTCCTGATGCAGTTACCGGTACGGGTAGTGGTATCGTTACCCAATTCCGAGAAAGTAATTATGATCTGTACTATGCACAGGTCACCCCTTCAATTGGATGCAATATTCGTAAGCATTTCTCTGTAGGTGTAGGTGCAGATATGCAAAGATTGGTATTGGGGAATAGACCAGTAACAACTTCTGATAATCCTGCTACCATTAAGGAAATACCTTCTTATGATATGGGCTTCGTTGGAAAGACCGAATGTGAATTATCTAAAAAAATTAAAGCAGGCCTCTATTACAGACAAGGTCTTAATAATGTTATCAGCCCTAACAATAAGTATTTGGATAGATCTTATGTACAGGTGCAGTTAAAATTCCTGCTACTTAGAAAGTAAAAGCTTTCATTAAACAAAAGTAGCAGTCCATACCATTCTCAACAATTACTCTTTAGTAGTATTGTAGAAGGAATAATAGTTACCATATATCTTTGATGGTGTACTCTTTTCCATTAAGAGAAAAGGAATACCCTACTTTTTGGTACATCATTTTACTGCCGATGGGTGATACAGAGGAAATAGCGTAGTAGGAAGTATTACCACTTTTTAACTGTCCGGCACTAATGGCAATAAAGTAGTTGCCATTAGTAGTTTGTACTATACTACCGGGTATTACCACCATACTATTATTGGTAATATCTATTTTCTCTAAAATCAGATTCATGGTACCAAGCTCATTCAACCTCGTCTGGTTCATATCTATATCTTGTTGCATCATTTCTCTACCAGTCTCATATTTATCACCTGCACTGCTTTTGGTATCATTATTGGAAGCTTCTCGTGCATCAGCTATTGCTTGCTCCAGCAATGTTTTACGCCCACTTACGTAGGTTACACATAGCTTAAATAACTCTTGTTTTAGATTGGTCATTATTCTTAAAATTCATATTTACCTTTTCTAAAAAGGGTGACAAGATACATTGTCGCTTTTAGCCTCTTAATACTCATTGATCATTTCATTTGCTTCAATAAGCTGTGTACAGCATTCTTATGCACAGTAGCTGTCATCATTTTTAGTTTAACATAATCTTCGTGTATATACCAATACCCATCATGGTCCGGGTTATTATGTCCTCCAGATCCCGAATCCTTTACCAGAAACCATGTGCCATTTGATCTTTCAGTATAACCTATGATATGCATGGCATGGTCATCTGTAGTAGCACCATTCAGGAAACGCAATAAACGGGCATCGTCATTGATATAAGAGGACGGGATATCATAAGAAGGTATCATCATAATGCCTTTCTTAGAGTCTATACCACTCTCGCTTACATCACCTCCTATAGAAACACTATATCCCTCTTTCAGCGAATTCTTTACTATGTTCATAAAATCAGTAAGTGGCACATTGTAATAGTCATTTGAATGCCACCAGTTATCCCCTACTTTATATTCTGCTTTGGTCCACATTGGTTCACTTTTCAGAGACATAAATGTCACATAGTTCTCAGGGTGCAGCCCTGTTACTTCTCTCAGGTATTCTTTAGGCGTCAACGACTTGCCGTCTACATTTACATGACTAGGAGGTATACCCATATAATGATCCATGATTTCTTTTATGGTGTTTATTACCTCTTCCTGATTCCAGGCACAGTTCTTCTTTACATTCTCCAGATATTTTCTCATTTCTGTCACCATCTTACCATGATCTTGAAAGGGTTGCCCTTGCTTCATTCCGGTATATGCCGTTAATGGCACAATGCCATATTTACTCATCATATTTTGTACTGCATTGGTCTCAGACCCTTCGTCAAAAAGAGATGTACCACGAGTATGCACATATTCTTTGGCCTTTTCTACATACTGCCAATACACGGTATACATCTCAGAAAGTGTCACTCTTTTCTTAAAGATTCGATATATCTCTGACTCGTAAAAGGAGGTAGTACTAAAACACCAGCAAGTACTTGTCAAACCCTGAGATACAGCTTTGTCGGCGGTAATAATATGAAACTCTGATTGAGATTTTGGTACATCTACGCCCGTATAATCCATAGTAAGTCTTTTCTTAGGCTCTGCTTTTGTAGCGAAGAACGCTTTGTTAGACTTATCTATGTTCTCGTAGAATTCATTCTTTGGCGTTTCTGCATATGTAGCTGCGTCTTTACGATCTTGTGCATTGCCTACAGTAGTAAATAATAGTAATAAAAAAGAAAGTCTTTTATTCATTGGTCAAGTATGAGATATTAAAAAAGTAGTTTCAAATTACATATTGTTTTCTGAAAAATATTGTTGTTCGTCCTTTAGGTTCAAGTACGGGTATTGTTGCATCAGCCCCACTGTTTTATCTGCATAGATCTTCATGAAACTCTGATGCGCCTTTGTCTGCGGGAATCTGGGTCTGTGCGATCTGGCTATCACTATTTCATGAACCTGCTTCATAATACTCTGTGTCTCGGGAGATATACAGGCATTCACAAATTGTTCCCACACAAAACTTGTAGCCAGAAAATTAGGATGCACAAAGTCTATATCATAATACCTGTAATCGCGTAATATATCTATTACCAGTTCATAAGCAGGGAAATAATAACTCTGTTCATACTGTTGGCAAACGGCATGTACTGCTTCTATTAGCCTTGCTTTGCTTCTGTTATTATCTACTACACCATCTCGTATATGGCGCACAGGGCTAATGGTAAATATTACTTGTGCATATGGGTTCACAGCATAGAGCTTATCTAATGTATGGCTCAATGCTTTTGTGATGGTATCTATACTTAGCAATCTCTTTTCAAACCACTGAGAAGGTGCCCGATGATTATTGGCTACTGGCTTACCGCTGTCTTTTAAGTAATATTGAAACGCAGAACCTAGAGTAATGATGATCCTATCTGCTTTTCTTACACTTGCTGCTGCTTGTTGTTGGCTGGCATTAATACCAGCCAACGCAGCATGTTGGTCTATGTTAGAGAACCGCGTATGATGATCCCAGCTATTCCACAGTTCATTATGGTAAAACAGATCTTCAGCTTTATATAGTTTAGTATCTATATAGCCGTTAAGACTATCTGTAACACTCAGTGGATTAAATAATATCCCATGAGGATTTGAAAGACAATGGAATTTATGTTGCATCAACCTGTCTGACATATTTTCAGTAAAACAGGAACCAATTAATAAGATATGGTCCTGATACTTGATAGGCGTTGACAGCTTTGGTATATCCAGTGTTAAATGTAATTGCATGTGCTTTTTTTTGTATTGTGATGATCTGCTATACCCATCCTTTTGTCCTATAATCTGTATATCTCAATTTCAATAAATTCTTTATTTCTTTGAAAATCTATTCCTGTTTAATTTGGCCTTTTACATATGGTTGTAATTCCTTTTTCATCGTATCGAACATGCTTAGTAGCTCTGCTTGACTACGATTTACCTAATATTATAGATTATGATTACTATATGATAGATAAAGATGTCAACGAAATGTCATTTTGTATGCCGTAATGGCATTATATTTATAATGGTTTCAAATTTGCATTACAAACTAAAACAACAATTATCAAAAATACGATTTTATGAATCCAAATGAATTTCGCAAATATGCCATCAAACATCATGGCATTAGCAGTGTTACTTTCGACAATTACACATCTTCAATGATAAAGGCACCGAATGCACTTACTCCATATATCATTGAGGAACGCCCTATGAACGTAGCTTCTATGGACGTATTCTCCCGTTTGATGATGGATCGAATCATTTTTTTGGGCGAAGCCATCAATGACTATGTAGCCAATATCGTTACTGCACAGTTGTTGTTCCTGGAAAGTACAGACCGAAATAGAGACGTACAAATGTACATCAATAGCCCGGGTGGTAGTGTATATGCAGGCCTTGGCATCTACGATACTATGCAGATCATCAACCCCGATGTATCTACTATCTGCACTGGTATTGCTGCCTCTATGGGTGCTGTATTGATGTGTGCTGGTACTACCGGCAAACGTACTGCACTGAAGCATAGCCGTGTGATGATACACCAACCATTGGGTGGTGCAGAAGGACAAGCTAGTGACATTGAGATCACAGCGCGTGAAATAGGTAAGCTGAAAAAAGAATTGTACGAGATCATCTCCAGCCATAGCGGACAAAAGCTGTCTAAAGTAGAAAAGGATAGTGATCGCGACTATTGGATGACAGCTCAAGAAGCTAAAGAATACGGTATGGTAGACGAAGTGTTGGAACGCAACCCTCGCAAAACTACAGGTACTGAACCTAAATAATGATTTGAATAGGATAAACGAAAAGGGCTTACAGTATATACTGTAAGCCCTTTTTATTACTGGTATACTTTTTACTTATTCTCCTTTTACCCAGTTCTTTTCATTCATATGGGTAACAGTAATAGGAATATTGTATTTACCCGTCAGGTAAGCTGCCAGATGCTCTGCTGCAAATACCGAACGGTGTTGACCGCCTGTGCAACCAAAGGCCACACTCAGATGTTCAAAATTCCTGGCTAGATAATCATCTATATTCAGCGATACTAAGCTGTATACATGTTGCAGGAATTCCGGCATGTGGGTTTCTCTTTCCAGAAACTGACGCACGGGTTCATCTTGTCCTGTCAGGTGCTTATATTCATCATAACGCCCCGGGTTATGTATGCCTCTACAGTCAAATACATATCCCCCTCCATGAGGTGTCTTATCTTTAGGCACACCGGCCTTGTATGAGAAACTGCAAATTTGCACATGCAGTTTCACATCTGCCGATGGCTTAGGCTGGCTATAACGCTCCTGCATTTCTTTAGAGGATAGTTTCTCCAGCAGGTTACGCAATTCAGGATAGGTAGGGGTTTGCGGATGATCTGATAAAAATGCTTCCAGATTTTTCAATGCCGGACCTATACTACTAATGAAGTGTGGTTTATGCTCCAACAATCCACGGAATCCATATGCACCCAGCACTTGCAACATCCTTAATAATACAAATTGCGAATACCCCCTACGGAAATGTATCTCATCCATACGTGGTATTGGCAGATTATTAAGGCTGGCTATATACCCATTCAATAGGTCCTCTTTCCAATTAGCAGGTATTTGTGCTTTAGCTTGCCACAATAGTGATGCCACATCATATTGTGGTGGGCCTTGCATTACACCCTGATAATCTATAAAGTATATCTTATTGTTATTCAGCATAATGTTACGACTCTGAAAGTCGCGATACATCAGCATCTGTGGCTGTATTCTTCCCAGCTCTTTACTCAGACTATCCATCTCACTGATCAATGTAGCCTTATCATAATATACCTTTTGCAGGTCTGCAAAGTAGTATTTGAAGTACAACAAGTCTGCCATGATGGCTTTCTCGTTGAACTGTTGCGCCGCAAAACATTGCTTATAATCTGCTTCCCGTCCTGCTATCCACTGCACTTTGGCCAGTTGCTCCAGGCTCTTATGGTAGTTCTTACGCACTACATCCGTATAACCCTCTTTCATAAGTTGGTCAAACAATGATGTATTGCCTAGATCCTGTTGCAGATATAGTCTTCGATCTTTACTGTGTTTATATACTTCCGGAACGTTGATGTCATGTTTGCGGAACAACTCTGTAAAATAGAAGAAGGTATTATTCTCTGCAATGTTAGCATTGTATGTACCTATGGCAGATGTTTTGCCATTCGACAAACGGTAATACCTTCTGTCAGAGCCCGATACAGGTAGGGTCTCTATCTGTTCTGCCTTTTTACCAAACTGTTCTTCAAATAATTTCTCCAGCGTTGTTATAGCCTGAGTCAATGATTTATCTGCTGCTGTCATATTTATTTCTTAGGATAGTCAAATAAAAATACCTCTCTTTTTGCAGTAGAGAATTGGTTCCAATGTGCTGCTTGCAAATGTGCTGCTACCACCCCACATGTAGGCATATTATCTAGTACAAAATCTGATGATAGTTTATTCACAAACTCTGTAATTCCCGGATTATGTGCTACTATAAAAACAGTCTTTACTGCATCATCTATTTCATATATCTCTTCTTCAAAAACAGATGGTATGCAATGGTACAATTTATCCAACCATTTGATATTAGCCACATCATAATCTGTGGCCTTGGCAATTTTTCTGGCTGTCTGTGCTGCCCTTTTAGCCGTACTGGCTATTATCAGGTCAGGTTTGATATTGCTTTTCTTCAGTCGCTCTCCCATATTTGGCGCATCTTCTCTTCCCCTCTCTGTCAATGGGCGTTCAAAATCACTTTGCAGCGGATTTACCCAACTCGATTTTGCATGCCTGATCATCACTAATGTACGCTGCATATATTCTTACTTTCCTTTGTAAAATTGTAAGCTCAATTCCTGATTCTCAAATACCGCATAGCTGTCATAACGTATCCAGTCTCCCAGATTCACATACATACTATTTTGTGGTAGTGGATATTCTAATGTGATATGCCTATGTCCAAAAATGAAATAATCAAAATGTTCTTCTTTCAGTTTTTCCAGACAAAATTGTACCAACCATTCCTTCTCGGGTCCTTGAAATTTTTCCTCTTCCCCATCCACATGCTTAGGTCCCAATCTGCTGAACCAGCCTGCCATGCCCACTCCTGTATCAGGGTGCAGTCGCCTGTATAGCCACTGTGATACAGGGTTGCGCAACACCTTCTTCAACATTTTGTATCCATTATCACCGGGCCCTAGTCCATCACCATGACCGATAAATATTTTCTTACCATTATATTCTCTTGTTATCGGACTATGGTGCACAGGTATATTCAGCTCATCTTCAAAGTAACCTCTCATCCACAGATCATGATTACCCGTGAAGGCTTCTATGTGCATCCCCCCATCACTTAGTTCTGCTAGCTTACCCAGGAAACGGATATAACCCTTTGGCACTACATTCTTATATTCAAACCACACATCAAAAAGATCCCCTACCAAATATAATTCCGCTGCATCTTTTTGTATCTCATCTAGCCAACTACATAAACGCTTTTCTCTGGCAAGGCTGGTAGCCCTGTCAGGTATGCCCAGATGAAAATCGGATGCGAAATATATTTTCTTCCCTGCCGGTAGGTTCATGAATAACAACTAATGGGCTGTAAATGTAACCAAAACCTGAGAGTTGATAGTAATTAGTATATATAATTAGATTTTTATTAAACGATACTAGCTATTTACATACTTGAACACTATAAAAATTTACCAAAACCACTATTTTTATATTCATTTATCCACAGAAACACTATTACAATGAATCGTTATTTGCAACTCATCACACTACTTTTTTTGCCTTTGTTTTCCTTTGCTCAAAACGATACTATTTATTTCGATAGAAACTGGAAAAAATGTAGCCAAAGTACTGCTGTGTACTATCGGTTAGTACAACCTGTATCTCAAACTAAGTTTAAGGTCATAGATTATTTTGTATCTAATAACAAGATCGCAATGACCGGATATTCTGCTTGGCCAGACACACTTGTAAAAAACGGATATTTTGTCTTTTATAACCAAAATGGTATTATTGATAGAGAAGGTAATTTTATAGTAGACCATGGTCAAGGTTTATGGAAATATTATTATCCCGATACTGCTATAGTTTGGTTTACTCAGAATTACAATGTGGGCATTTTACATGGTGAATTCTCAAGTTATTATAGAAACGGGAAGGTCAAAAGAACTGCCATGTATAACAAGGGAGAGCTTCTTAATGGTAATTGTTTCAATGAGTCTGGAGATACTATGCCATATACGCCTTTTATCATTTTACCTGAATTTAATGGTGACAGAATGGAATTTTTAAGTAAGAATATTAAATATCCTAACTACGCAAGAGAGAATAAAATCTCTGGTAAAGTTGTAGCTAAGTTTGTTGTAACAAAAACAGGTGAAATTGATGACATTTCTATTGTTAAAAGTGTAGATAAATCTCTGGATGAAGAAACTGTACGT
>JBAWXE010000008.1:0-57726 GCA_037144255.1 Bacteroidota bacterium
GACGATGGCCACAGAGGCTTCGTGTTTGGTTTGTAATGGCAATGCATTCTCATAACCGCCACGATCGAGCAAAGTGATCTTATTGGTATCGTGACCGAAACCGGCACCCTCATCACGGAGCGAATTGAGCACAATGATATCGGCATTCTTAGATTCCAGTTTTTTTCTGGCGTTCTCTATCTCATTATTCGTTTCTAATGCAAAACCTACTAAAGTTTGCCCATCGTGTTTCAGCTTGCCCAGCGATGCCAGTATATCGTTGGTCTTGGTGAGTGTTAACTGTAACGCTTGATCCTTCTTTTTTATTTTCTCGTAGACCATAGTTTCTGTACGAAAGTCGGCAACGGCAGCAGCGAGAATAGCAATTTCTGACTTAGGGAAAACGGACATACAAGCATCGTACATCTCTGCTGCACTCTCTACATGTATGGTCTTGATATTAGGATGATAAGATTGTAAATGAGTAGGACCGAGTACCAGCGTGACATGTGCACCTTTATTAGCCATTTCTTCGGCAAGGGAAATACCCATCTTACCTGTAGAGAAATTACCTATGAAACGTACAGGGTCTATACGTTCGTAAGTAGGGCCGGCTGTTACTAAGGCATTGATACCCAGCAGCGGTTTGTTCTCGCTAGAGAAGTAGTGCAAGAGCTGGGCTACCATGTCTTCGGGTTCGGCCATTCGCCCCTCGCCTACCAAACCAGAGGCTAATTCGCCATGTGCCACCGGAATGAGGTAATTGCCATAAGAGCGTATACGAATCACATTTTGCTTGGTAGATGGGTGGTGCCACATATCCTCGTCCATAGCCGGAGCTACAAAAACAGGACATATAGCAGAAAGGTAAACGGCACATACCAGATTATCGCAGATACCATTGGCCATTTTGGCCAGTGTATTAGCACTACAAGGGGCAATGATCATAGCATCGGCCCAGCGACCTAGTTCTACATGATTGTTCCAAGCAGCACCATCGCTTACATTGCTGTGTACTGTATGTCGTGAAACAGTGGCCAGCGATAGAGGACTAACAAACTTCTCAGCAGCAGGGGTAGTAATGACCCTTACCTCAGAGCCTGCTTTTACTAGCAAACGTACCAGTTCGGGTGTCTTATAAGCGGCTATACTACCAGTTACTGCAAGGACTATTTTCTTACCTGCTAAATGCATATAAAACAATTAAGTATTGTGATGTGATGCCTGTATGCAAGGTACAATAATTATGTAATAGGCATGTGTGCAGAGGGTCACACTTAGCATATATTTTACATACAATTGTGAATATAAAGCCTGTGTGAATGTTATTCAGCTTTGACTTTTGATTGATAAACCGTAGGTTTGTACCCTCATTTTAGCACATAATTTATATGAATTTTCAACTAACAGAAGAACAGATAGCAGTACAATTAGCGGCACGTGATTTTGCCAGGAACGAATTACTTCCGGGCGTAATAGAGCGTGATGAGAAACAAAAATTCCCTGCGGAGCAGATCAAGAAATTGGGGGAATTGGGTTTCATGGGTATGATGGTAGACCCTAAGTATGGTGGTTCTGGAATGGACACTATATCTTATGTACTGGCCATGGAAGAAATTTCTAAAGTAGATGCTTCTGCCTCTGTATGTATGAGTGTGAATAACTCATTGGTTTGCTGGGGCATGGAAACCTACTGCAACGAAGAACAAAAACAAAAGTACTTGACACAATTGGCCAGTGGTCAAAAGATAGGTGCTTTCCTTTTGAGTGAACCAGAAGCCGGATCTGATGCTACATCACAACGCACTACAGCTGAAGATATGGGTGACTACTACCTGCTAAATGGTACCAAGAACTGGATCACCAATGGTAGCTCTGCTTCTTATTATTTGGTAATAGCACAAACATATCCCGAGAAAGGACATAAAGGAATCAATGCCCTGATAGTAGAAAAAGACTGGCCGGGAGTAACAGTAGGTGCTAAAGAAAATAAAATGGGTATACGTGGTAGTGATACACACAGTATCATGTTCCAAGATGTGAAAGTACCTAAGGCTAACCGTATAGGTGAAGATGGATTTGGTTTCAAATTTGCGATGAAGGTGTTGGCAGGTGGCCGTATAGGTATCGCTTCTCAGGCACTGGGAATAGCTAGTGGTGCTTATGAATTGGCATTGAAATATTCTAAAGAGCGTAAAGCATTTGGTACAGAGATATCTAACCATCAGGCGGTAGCATTCAAGCTGGCTGATATGGCTACTGAGATAGAAGCTGCACGTTTATTGTGTCTCAAAGCAGCATGGCATAAAGATCAGCATATGGACTATACATTATCTGCATCTATGGCTAAGTTGTTCGCATCGGATGTAGCACAGCGCGCTACTACTGAAGCAGTACAAATACATGGTGGTTACGGATACGTGAAAGAGTTTCATGTAGAGCGCCTGATGCGTGATGCTAAAATCACTCAGATATATGAAGGTACCAGCGAAGTGCAACGTATCGTTATCAGCCGTACAGTGCTGAAAGACTAATAATATTTACTATAGAAAAACTAGAAAGGCTGTGTATGATACGCAGCCTTTTCAAATATAGAATTAAGATATTGATTATTACCATGGTAATTCCTTACCCATATGTATGTACTTTCCTGTGGGGCCATCAGCAGGTAAGGTTGCTAATGCCACACCGGTTTTTGCGCCTTGAGCCTGGCTCATAGGTGCTGCATCAGAACCCAGATCTGTCTTTACCCAGCCTGGGTGTGCGCTATTCACTTTTATATTCGTATTATGTAAGGCTGCTGCCAGATGTATTGTAAACTGATTGAGCGCGGTCTTAGATGCATTGTAAGCAAATGATTTAGATGTATAAGTAGGAGATGAAGTGTCGGCATGCAAAGTAAGAGAACCAAGTATAGAGGAGAGGTTAACTATACGCCCTGCATCACTCTTTTCTATCAATGGGAGTAGTTGCTGTGTAATATTTACAATAGAGAAAAAGTTAGTATTAAAAGTAGCTTGCAGGTTGTGCTGTGAAATAGTGGTGGTGGAATTCTCAGCAAAAGTCTCCCCTTGTATCATCCCAGCATTGTTCACTAATATATCCAGTTTGCCATATTTTTCTGCTATCAGTTTCCTGAGTGCCAGAATATCCTCATTATTAGTTACATCTAATTTAACAGGGTGTACATCCAAACCGATCTCTCGTAATAATGCTGCTGCATTTTCTCCTTTACTAATATCTCTAGACCCCATTAAAACAGTCATTCCTTGCTCTGCTAGTTGTCTGGCTGTTTCAAAACCGATGCCTTTATTCGCGCCGGTAACTAGTGCTACTTTCATGATTATTTCCTATTTATTTTAGAAACACGATGTTAGGATATTACATCTAAAGGAAATAATTGTTCACAGGACATTAACATAGAAGGTGAGTAAAAAGGGTATAAAACAGAAAAGACCGACAAGAATGTCAGTCCTTTTGAGTGATGAAGAGTTTGTAGAGCGTGTATATGAATATATTCAATCTACCATTTTGACCTATACCATCGTAATCCGGTTTTAAACTGTGCCGAATTCCATTTGATGGAAGGTGAAATAACTAAACTTACAAATTCAAATCGTTGGGATGCAAAACCTTTGAAAGGAGAACGTAATAACTTACCGGTGTGCAAGCACAACTTTGTGGTATGGTAATACATACATAAGGTCTTTCATTGTGAACGAAATTCTATTTGGCAGCACATACGATATACAATTAATACCGTAACTAGCTCACATATAATAAGACGAAGCAAGTAGAATAAACGTTGGGGAAAATGAAAAATATTTTAAAAATATCGGATAGATATTTTCTAATTTTTCCAATATGATTTCTCGACTATTGTTATCAAACCTGTCCTTGCAAGTATTGTAAAATAAGATCTGTAGCACCACCATTTTGGATCACGTAAGCTTTTGCAGCATGAGCAGCATGCGTATAGGTCTCTTCGTCATCCCATTGTAATAATTGTTTTACGAACACTTCAGGATGAGAGGTAGTGATCGCACCTTTTGCATCTATAAGTTGTTGTGCCTCAATAAATTGGTGCCATACAGGGCCATAAGCACAAGGCATACCATATACAGCAGCTTCTAGCACATTATGAACACCTTCCTTACCAAAACCGCCACCTACCCATGCGATGCGTCCGTATTTATATAATTGCAGTAATAAGCCTACCCTATCAACTACTAGTACTCTTTTATTCAAATCGGGTTGATTATCACTCCAGCAAGTGATATCATTAGCAAATAACTTTTCAATATCGCGGATATGTGCAGCATGTACCTCATGTGGTACCAATAATAATTTCCAATCGCCAGGCAATAATTGTAATGCCTTGTGTAGAAATACTTCATCCTCTGCCCAAGTACTACCGGCAACGATGACCTTATACTTTTTGCAGAATAGTTGCGCTATAGGCAAATCCTCTTTATGTGATACTGCTTCAATAACACGATCGAAACGAGTATCGCCGGAGATGCTGACATTTGTAATGCCAATTTCCTGTAACATTTTTTCAGACTCAGCATTCTGAACAAAAATATGCGAAATGCACTGGAGCATTCGTCTAGGTAAGTGACCATACCAACTAAAGAACAATTGATCTTTTCTGAAAATAGCAGAGATAAGGATAATATGGATATTTCTAGTAGCTAGTTGTGAAAGGTAATAATACCATAGTTCATACTTTACAAAAATGCATAACCGAGGTTGCACTATATCTATAAAATCGCGAGCATTGGAAGGACTATCCAATGGCATATAGAAAACATAATCTGCGCCATCATAATTCTTACGAACCTCGTAACCCGATGGAGAGAAAAATGTGATAACAAATGCGTAGTGTGGGTATTGTTGACGAAGTTTTTCTAAAACAGGACGGCCTTGTTCGAACTCGCCCAGTGATGCACAGTGCATCCATATACGAGGACGTTGTTCCTGCGCCAATAATTGTCTCATACGTTGTAACAAACCCTTGCGACCGGAGATAAAGAGCTTGGCCTTAGGCTTGAAAAAGGAAGCTATATATAATATAGCACCGTACATACTGATCAATAGCCGATACAGCGCAATGGACATAGGCTAGAAGAAAGTCTCCTCTGATTTACGTTTGAAAATAGGGATGTACCATCCACCTCTTATACCGAAAAGTATATCAGTACGTTTAGCATTATCCGGACGCATCACATCAAATAAGAAATCTCTGCGACCTTGAGTGGCAGCTATCATGATATCGAAGCCTATATGAAAATTGACAAAAGCATCTCTTGAAAAACAATTGTAACCAATGAACTGCTCTATGAAAGCACCATTAGTCAATCGATCATAACCTTTGGCATAATCGCCACGTATTTGTGGCAGATCGTCATCTTTAGCGTAGAGCTGTATCTTATGTTGTATAAAACCGGCAGTGGTCATAAATAGGATACCATTGTCACCATTCTTTCGAGATATATTCCAAATTCGACCTAGAGAAAGGCCTATCATATACCCTCTTTCATATATACCTATTCCTTTTTCCGTGCCGGTAGAATTGAGAAGTGCGCCATGAGTATCCCCAATATTGAATAAGAGCGAATCCTGAGTAATGATATTACCAGCAATGAAATCCACCTTGGCACCAAACATCCAGTTGCTATTGGTCTTATACAGTACAGAAGGACCTATACGATAACTAGTACCAAAGCGTTTGGCCATATCGGCAGCAGGAATATCCCAGTCGGCATTGGCACCAATTATCCATCCATGATGTGTAGGAGACCTTGGAGTACCAAATAATGGGCTTATTTGTGCATAGGCACTATTATAGATAACAGATAATAAAAAGATGACAACAAAGGTCTTTTTCATGTTTGAACCAGCAATTCTATATGTGAAGATATGAGAAATATCTTTTGAGTACTCGCTTTAACGATATTTTGGATATTTAAATACCCCAGATGCTTTGTTGAATGCCTTGTAAAATGTAGGTTTGCAAGCGTTAAATTATCTATATGCATCCATTGCAAATGGTTGACCTGAAGCGTCAATACGAAAAAATCAAATCTGAAGTAGATACAGCCATTCAAGGCGTTATAAATAACACAGCATTTATTAATGGGCCGGAAGTGCGCCATTTTGGTGAAGAGCTGCAAACATATCTGGGAGTAAAGCATGTGATACCATGTGCCAATGGAACAGACGCTCTACAAATCGCATTAATGGCATTGGGCTTACAACCAGGTGACGAAGTCATTACAGCCTCTTATACTTATATCGCTACAGTAGAAGTAGTGGCTCTGTTACGCCTGAAACCAGTATTCGTAGATGTTGATGCTGATACATTCACCATGAATATTGATGCAGTAAAGAAAGCCATTACGCCTAAGACCAAAGCTATCATACCTGTACATCTGTACGGGCAAAGTAGTAATATGGAACCATTATTGGCGCTGGCTAAAGAACATAATATACCGGTAATAGAAGATAATGCACAAGCTATTGGTGGTACCTATACATTCTCTGATGGCAGGACCGTAAAGAACGGCTCTATGGGACTAATAGGCTGTACCTCATTTTTTCCATCTAAGAATCTGGGATGCTATGGAGATGGAGGTGCTATTTTCACTAACGATGATGCACTGGCAGAAAAACTACGTATGGTAGCCAACCATGGACAGAAAGAACGTTACTATCACGAAGTAGTGGGCTGTAACAGTCGCCTGGATAGCATACAAGCAGCAGTTTTGCGCATCAAACTGAGACATCTGGATCAATACTGTATTGAGCGCCGCAGAGCTGCAGACTATTACGACGCCGCATTCAAGGGTCATAAGAATATCGTTACGCCTTACAGAGCTACATATAGTAATCATGTTTTTCATCAATACACTTTACAACTGAAAGGTGTAAGCCGTGACAAAGTACAAGAGCTACTGGCTGAAAGGAAAGTGCCATCTATGATCTACTATCCGGTACCATGCCATAAGCAAAACATGCTGAAAGAGTTTGGTGGTTCAGGTTATCATTTGCCAGTTACAGATATGTTACAAGACTGTGTAATATCGTTGCCAATACATACAGAACTGAGTGAGGAAGAACTCAAATACATTACTACCAATTTTATAGAAGTAGTAGACCAATTAGCCAAATAATGAACGTAATAACTACTCCTATTGAAGGATTGCTGATCATTGAGCCTCGTGTATTTAACGATGAACGAGGCTATTTCTATGAAAGTCATAATCAAGAAACTTTCCTGAAAGCAACAGGACTATTGATACCATTTGTACAGGATAATCAGGCCAGAAGCACCATAAATGTTCTTCGAGGTTTGCACTTTCAAAACGAACCCCATGCACAAACCAAACTGATTCGTGCACTGGAAGGTGCCATATGGGATGTAGTAGTAGATATCCGTAAAAGCAGTAGGACCTATGGCCAATGGTTTGGCGTAGAACTATCAGCGGATAATAAAAGGCAGTTATTAGTACCTCGTGGTTTTGCTCATGGTTATGCAGTGCTTACAGATACTGCAGAGGTTTCCTATAAATGTGATAATTATTATAATAAAGCCAGTGAAGGTGGCGTATACTATGCAGACCCATCGTTGAAAATAGACTGGAAAATAGACCTATCTCAAGCAATAGTTTCTGACAAAGACAAAGTGCAACCTATGCTAGCAGATGCCGTAAGCAGTTTCTAAAATAGCTTACGATTTCATATTGATGAACTGAAGCGGAATATCTAATGAAGAGCTGCGACACAGTTGGATAACTTCCTGTAGATCATCTATCTTTTTAGAAGTAACACGAATAATATCATCCATAATAGCGGGTTGAACTTTCAGTCCGCTATCTTTTATCACTTTAACGATCTTCTTAGCCATATCCTTATCTATACCATTCTTTACTGGTATAGCTTTGCGAATATATTTACCGGAAGGTACCATGTCCTTAGACATATCAAAGCAATTAGCTTCTAAGCCTTGACGCATTGCTTTAGTAAGCAGTACATCTTCCAATTGTGATAATTTCATATCACTCTCTACCTCTACATTGATGACCATATCCTTTTTGTTCAATTCAAAAGACACATGTGTACCTTTGAAATCCCAACGGTTATCAATTTCTTTTTTAGCTATGTTTACTGCATTATCTAATGTTTGCAGGTCTACTTTACTGGCTATATCAAAAGAAGGCATAGTATGTAAATTCTAAAGTTAATTAATAAGGTTTTCAGATACCAAGTTACAAAAAATGGCTAACTCAACTGCTGTTCTAAAGACATGATCTGTTCAAAAGCAGCATCATAGGTCTTATTCATTTCTTCATGCCTTTTGGTAGCATTCTTATACTGCTCGTCCAGTTTCAGGAACTGATCCTTGTTACTGTATAGAGCAGGGTCGGCCAATTGCTGTTCCAGAGATGTTTTCAGTTCAGTTAGCTTATTCAATTCAGCTTCCAGTTTCTGAAAAGATTTCATTTTGTTATCATACTCTTTACGTAGTGCACGTTGAGCCTCATCATTTACTGTATTTTTAGGCTGCTGTTTCACTACTTCCTTTTCCTTCTCCTTTTTCTCTACAGGTTTTTGTGCAGCCTGTTCTCTGGCAAGTCGCTCTTGTTTAAAGGTTACCCATTCATCATAATCACCAATAAATTCTTTGATCTCACCATTGTCGATCTCCCAGATAGTATTGGCTACCTGGCTGATGAAATAACGATCGTGCGAAACAAGTATAAGAGTGCCTTCGTATTTATTCAATGCCTCTATGAGCATTTCTACAGACTGCATATCCAAGTGGTTGGTAGGCTCATCTAGCAATAAGAAGTTGCCTTTAGCAGCGATGGTCTTTGCCAATGCTACACGGGCCTTTTCTCCTCCAGAGAGTACTTTGATCTTCTTGAACACATCATCGCCACTGAATAGAAAGCAACCTAAAAGTTGGCGCAACTCTAATTCTGTCTTACCGCTACCACATTGTTTCATTTCTTCCAGCACTTCATTCTCAATGGTCAAAGCCTCCAACTGGTGCTGTGCATAGAAGCTCTCCTCTACATTATGTCCCCATTTACGTTCGCCTATGAAAGTTTCCTTATCAGTAATGATGCGCAGTAATGTTGATTTACCCTTACCGTTGGCACCTATTAGAGCTATTTTATCTCCACGGTTGATCTCAGCATTCGCATGTTCCAGTATCTTCAGATCACCGAAATTCTTACTGATATCTTTAAGTGTACAAATGATCTTACCTGGTTGTACACCAACGTCAAAGTTGATGTTCATAGTAGGTACACTACCATCCGGTGCTTCTACACGATCCAGTTTATCCAGTCGTTTCATCACACTTTGTGCCTGAGCAGCCTTAGATGCTTTGGCTTTAAAACGCTCAATGAATCGCTCCTGTTGTCTGATATATTGTTGTTGATTCTCAAATTCGCGCTGTTGCATAGCCATGCGCTCTACTTTCTCCTTTTGGAAGAAAGTATAATTACCTGTATAGCTTACCAGGTCACGTTGCCATACTTCTACTATCTTAGTTACCATACGATCGAGGAAATAACGATCGTGTGAAACAATAACTACACTTCCCGGGTAGCCTTGCAGATAGCGCTCCAACCATTCTATTGAAGGGAGATCCAAGTGGTTGGTAGGCTCATCGAGTAAAAGTAGATCGGGCTGTTGTAACATCATTTTGGCGAGTAGCACCCGCATGCGCCAACCTCCACTGAACTGATCATAAGGACGTTGCAGATCAGCGGTAGAAAAACCCAGACCTTCCAGTACTTCTGCAGAACGGTGTTCCATTTCGTAGCCACCTGCCATTTCGAAATCGTGCAAAGCATGACTGTAATCGTCTAAAAGGTCAGGATCATCGGTATGGGTTTCCAATTCCTTGATAATCTGTTCCATTTTTTTCTCTATTTCATGGGCTTTTTCAAAAGCCTGCATGCCCACCTTTAGTATAGATTCGTTGGTAGAAAAACTTAATAGGTCCTGATTAAAGAAACCCATAGTGACATCTTTGGGCTTATTGATCACCCCTCCGTCCACTTTGTAAGCACCTGTCATCAGGCGAAGTAATGTAGATTTACCTGCTCCGTTGCTGCCTACAAGTCCTATTCGTTCGCCTGTACCTATTTGCCAGCTTGCATCTTCTAATATAGTTCTAGCCCCGAAATGAAATGAAATATTTTGTAATGAGATAAGCATAAGCAACAAATTTACAATCATTGCGTTTAGCAATTGCGGTTCATGTATTTTTGCAGCAAATATTTTTATGCCCATGCGTCATATATCAATTTTTACGGTATTAATTTCATTATCAATTATCAGCTGCAATAATGTTAACCCAACTGCAAACACAACAGAAAAAAAAGCTGAAAACCTGCAACCACAAAGCAAACTAAGCGGATCAGGAACCCAGAAACTGATGACTGTCGTAAGTACCTATTATGGACTTAAGGATGCATTAGTATCTTCTGACGGAATAAAAGCAGATTCTTCTGTTAATAAATTATTACCTGCAATAGATAGTTTTAAGGCGTTTTTGATCACAGATACGGCAAATCGTACTGTTTTTCTTCCATATATGGATACTATGATACTAGAAAGTAAGATATTGCTGAGTATGGATCCTAAGAATTATGATGGGAAACGCGCACCATTTGAAAGAATATCAGATCAGATGTATGCAGTACTGAAGAAAGCCGATCTAAAGCATGCAGGTGTATATCGCGAGTTTTGCCCTATGGCATTTAATGATAAGGGTGCTTTTTGGTTGAGTAATGATGCGGAAATAAAGAATCCATACTTTGGTAAAAAAATGTTGGAATGTGGCGAAGTAACAGATTCATTGAAATAAACTACAACAGATATAATTACTAAGATGCGCTTTACTAATAATCAACTTCATAGACATTTTTTATTTTTATTATTCCTATTCATTACTGTACCTCAACTGTCATTTGCACAGAAGAAAGTGACACTAAGTGGTTACATGCGCGATTCTCAAAGTGGAGAATCTCTGATAGCTGCGAATGTGTATGTTAAAGAACTGAATATTAGTACGCAAACCAACACCTATGGGTTCTACTCAGTTACTGTGCCTCCGGGTACTTATACTGTGATATTCTCCTATGTCGGTTACGGCACTACTACACAAACATTAGCTATCAATGAAAGTAAGGTGCTGAATCCTGAGATGCGGAATCAAACTGAGATCAAGGAAATAGAGATACGCTCTACCAGAAAAGATGAGAATGTAAAAGGCACCGAGATGGGTACTGTGACATTATCTGTAGATAAGATCAAACAATTACCTGTTCTTTTTGGAGAAACTGACATATTAAAAACACTGCAATTGCTGCCTGGTGTTCAATCAGCTGGCGAGGGTAATTCGGGGTTTTATGTGCGTGGTGGCGGGCCTGATCAAAACTTGATATTACTGGATGATGCTGTGGTATATAACTCAGGCCACTTATTTGGTTTCTTCTCTGTGTTCAATTCTGATGCATTGAAGAGTGTAACATTAATAAAAGGTGGTATGCCCTCTAATTATGGTGGTCGTCTTTCTTCCGTAGTAGATGTATCTATGAAAGAAGGCAATATGAAAGAATATCATGTAGATGGCGGTATTGGATTGATAGCTTCTAGGTTGACATTACAAGGCCCCATAAAAAAGGACAAAGGCTCTTTTATGATATCAGGGCGCCGCACATATATAGATGTATTGGTGAAACCCTTTGAAAAAGGGAATCTATCCGGATCAGGTTATTATTTCTATGATGCCAACATAAAAGCTAACTATAAATTATCAGAAAAGGATCGCGTATATCTGAGTGGTTACTTCGGTCGTGATCATTTCATTTTCAATAGCCCAAGTGGTTCTTTCAAGGCAGATATACCTTGGGGTAATAGCACTGCTACCCTTCGCTGGAATCACCAATTCAATGATAAACTATTTGTAAATACTACTGCTGTATATAATGATTACAACTTCTCTTTTAGCGGTCAACAAAGTAGTTTCGGATTAAAACTCACATCCGGAATACAAGACTGGAATGGTAAAGTGGATTTTGATTATTTCAGTTCGTTCAATCATCATTTTAAAGCAGGTGTCATATTTACAGACCACACTTTCATACCTAATCAAATATCAGGCACGAGTGGCAAAACCGAACTAAAACCCGATAATGCGCTGATAAGATATGGCGATGAGGCTGCAATATATTTACAAGATGATTTTGACCTGAGCAAGAAATTCAAGATCAATGCAGGTTTGCGTTATTCGGCATTTGCACAAGTTGGCCCGTATGAAAGATATACATACGATGCCAACCAAACCAAAACAGATAGTTCTCATTATGGTTCAGGGCAAATAGTCAAGGCTTATGGGGGTCTGGAACCACGCTTAAACATTAGATACGAACTGGATGACAAATCATCTCTAAAAGGTAGTGTTACCAAGACCTATCAGTACATTCACCTGATATCTAATAATGGTTCTACCCTACCTACTGATATTTGGGTACCTAGCACCATATTAGTACAGCCTCAGGAAGCATGGCAATATGCTACAGGGTATTTTCGCAATTTCCTCGATAACAAACTGGAAACTTCTGTAGAGGTATACTACAAGGACATGAAACACCAGATAGAATACAAAGAGGGATACACACCTAATAATATACAAGATCCTGAATTGAGTTATGTATTTGGGCGAGGGGAAGCATATGGTGCGGAATTTTTTATCAACAAAACAAAAGGTAAACTTACAGGATGGATAGGATATACATTATCATGGACTTGGAAGTACTTTCCTGACTTAAATAACGGTAACCGCTTCCCTGCTAAATATGACCGAAGACACGATTTATCTGTAGTAGCATCTTATGAGCTGAACCCCAAATGGACCTTATCAGCTGTATTTGTTTACGGATCGGGAAATGCCATTACACTGCCTACATCTAACTATGTAATATCTGGCTCAACACCTCCTAACCCTGCTACTGCACAGCTGATACAACAACATAGTGATATCAATGCTTACCGCCTGCCAGCCTATCATCGTATGGATGTATCAGCAGTATATACCCCTAACCATAAAAAGGATAAGAAATGGGAAAGTAACTGGGTATTTTCTGTATACAATGTATACGATCACTGGAATCCGTACTTCTTATATGTAGATACGCAAGGCAGTGTGGCACAAGGCATTTCAGTAAGTGTGAAACAAGTGACCATTTTCCCTATTATTCCTAGTATCACTTATAATTTTAAGTTTTAACAGTTCCACTACTCTTTGTTGATGGCAAGATATTTTCTGGAAGTAATGTATGATGGTAGCGCCTTGCATGGGTCACAACTGCAAGGAAACACTCCTACAGTACAATTGGCCATCAACAAATCACTGAGTACACTTTTACGCAAAGAAATTGAGACATTTGGTGCGAGCCGTACTGATGAAGGCGTGCATGCTTTAGGTAATTATTACCATTTCGACCTAGAAGAACCACTACACCCTCAATTCAGATACAAGCTGAATGCTATTCTACCTGATATGGTAGCTGTGAGAAAACTGTTTGTTGCTAATGACCCTAAAATGAATGCTAGGTTTGATGCGGTGACTCGTAGGTACAGATATCGCATTTATCATGCCAAGGATCCTTTTCAATTGCATATGGCTTTGTTTTTCCCCTTTACCATTGACATCAATGTCTTACACCAAACTGCTGCAATCATTAAGAAATATGAGCATTTTGAGTCTTTTGCTAAACGCAATAGCCAGAACAAAACCTTCATTTGCCGCATTCAGCAATCTTATTGGGAACAAAAAGATGAAGAGCTACATTATGTTGTAGAGGCCAATCGTTTCCTGAGGGGCATGGTAAGGGGATTAGTTGGTACACAATTACAAATAGCACGTGGCCGAGGTACCATAGACGATTTCAGAAAAATAATAGAAGCTAATGATTGTACACAAGCCGACTTCAGCGTAACCGGCAATGGCTTGTATCTAGAAAAAATCTCTTATCCGAACAATTCACTCACCGAGCTATTCGATATTCGTTAACTGATCATCTTAGCTATAAAAAATGCTGCGCCTGCAGCAATAGATCCTATTACTGTTACACGTAGTGCACCTCCCCATGGATTCTGACCAGTTACTTTTGCCTTAAAGAAACCGAATATAAATAAGCACAATATTGTGATACCGCATGACCATATAAGACCATCTGCTGGATGAGTCATAAAAAAGTAAGGTGATAGTGGTATCATACCACCTACAATATACGAAACCCCAATATTAAATGCACTATTACGTGCACGCTTAGGGTCTGGTTTGTCCAAACCCAGTTCATACTTCATCATAAAGTCTATCCACTTCTCCTTATCCTTGGCCATTTCATTTGCTATCAAGTCCTGAGTTTCTTTACTCAATCCATAGTCAGCAAATACATCCCGCACTTCTTGCTTTTCCTTTTCCGGCAAATGCTCCACTTCATACTCCTCTCTTTTAACTTCAGAGTAATAATGGTCTACCTCTGTACGTCCTGCCAGATAGCCGCCCAAGCCCATCGCTATAGATCCGGCTGCTACTTCTGCTAATCCAGCTGTGGTGATAAGATTGGAAGTGATACCTGCTGCCCCACTCAACCCAGCTGCTAAGGCAAAAGGCACTGTAAGTCCATCAGACATACCAATAACAATATCAGTTACTAAGTCCGAACTTTTAAAATGTTTCTCTTCGTGTTGTCCCATTATGAAAAATATTGCAAACTCCGATGGATGATGTCCACGCACTCATCAATTTGGGCACGAGTAATAACTAGAGGTGGTGCAAAACGGATCTTATCACCGTGAGTTGGTTTGGCCAGTAAGCCATGATCCTTCATTTTTAAGCACATTTCCCATGCTGCTTCTTTATCGGTATGCTGCACAACTATAGCATTTAGTAATCCTTTACCACGTACTATAGATATATTCGGGTGGTTGATTGCAACCAATTTTTCTCTTAAGTAGGAACCTTGTATAGTGGCATTCTCTGCCATCTTCTCCTCTTTCAATACCTGCAATGCAGTAATAGCAACTTTGCAAGCCAATGGGTTACCTCCATAGGTAGAACCATGTTCTCCGGGCTTGATAGTGAGCATTATCTCATCATCTGCTAACACTGCAGATACAGGCATAGTACCCCCTGATAATGCTTTACCTAACAATAGTATATCAGGTTTTACATTTTCATGATCGCATGCCAGCATCATACCCGTACGTGCCAGCCCTGTCTGTATCTCATCTGCAATGAAAAGAACATTCGCTTCTTTACACATAGCTGCAGCCTTTCTCAGATACCCTTCATCCGGCACTACTACTCCCGCTTCTCCTTGTATAGGCTCAACCAGGAAACCTGCAACATTCGGATCTTGTAATGCCAGTTGTAATGCAGGAATATCATTATACGGTATCACCTGGTACCCTGGTGTGAATGGTCCAAAAGCTCTACGCGATGAATCGTCTGTACTAAATGAGATCACATTCAATGTACGTCCGTGAAAATTCTCAGCACATACTATGATCTTGGCCTTATTATCAGGTATTCTTTTTACATCATACCCCCAACGTCTAGCAAGTTTCAATCCTGATTCTACTGCTTCTACTCCGGTATTCATAGGTAATACCTTATCATACCCAAAATAATTGGTAATGAAGGCTGCATATTCACCAAGAAGATCGCTATGGAATGCACGCGATGTCAATGTCAGTTTTTGAGCCTGTTCTATGAATGATGCAATGATCTTAGGATGACAATGTCCCTGATTAACAGCAGAGTATCCTGAAAGAAAGTCGTAATATCTTTTTCCATCCACATCCCACACATGTACACCTTCACCTCTGTTCAATACCACCGGTAGAGGATGGTAATTATGCGCACTATATTGCCCTTCCCTTTCTAAGTATTTCTGCGTCAAAGCAGACAATGTATCAGTAGTAATCATGTTACAAATTTACGAATTTATCGCAGAACTTTCAATTTCAGGTAGTAAAGCTTCTTCATGCATATTGATCTTATCTAATTCTAATATGGTAGTAGTACCATTTTCAGATCGGTGGAACATAGGCAGGAATTTAGCACCATACTTGATCTCGGAGGCTGTATAAGAGGTCCTTTGTTGTACAATATTTGAGAAATGGTCATCAAATCCCTTCATAAACAAGAATACTTCTACACTTGCTTCCATCATATCATCATAGCTCATATCATAGAGTGGACTTTCCTCATCTATGGTATGAACCAATGTCCAGCTCAATGCCAGAGAATTGACCTTACTAATATCTAATGGCAATGAATAAAATCTAGTTACTTTTTTGTCACCTTCTAATATATGTGTAGCCATTGTAACCTGTGCCTCTACATCTGTCAGGTGGTTATTTTTAAAAGTTGCAGCACGCATCATAACTGCTCTGGTTCCCTTATGTGGAGCTATCAATATGTTATCACTGAATAATAAATAGGCTCTTGGTCTTGTAAATCTTCCATAAAGCAAACCTGTTACTAAGGCAAATACCAAAATACCGATCAACGATTCAAAGGACGCAATAGAATTTGTAAGTAACCCTATAGGACTTATGTGCCCATACCCAACAGTGGTAAGTGTCTGCGAACTGAAAAAGAAAGCATCTTGCATTTGTTGAGAGATACTTACCCCTTTCTGTGTACCATCCAGCTTATCTACACCTACAAAAAAATACAAAGAGGCAAATATGGAATTCACAATAGTATAGAACAGAAAAACTGTTAGCATGAATTTCCACCTAGGCAATCTGAGTAAAGTATGGTACAAACTGATACGTTCCCAAAATGGTATACCTGTCTTTTGCAGGTTCACACTACCGTCTTTATTGGTCAGCCTACCACCTTCCACGCTACTATTTGCGCCGAAACCGGTATTGTCTATATTTCTGAATTTATTCCGACGAAAATGTTTTGCCATTATCTTTTGTTGACTTAAGCTCTATCAGCAATGCAATAATAGCAACTATTGCCAATAGTATTCCTCCTAAAATTAAGACATTCTTTGTGGCAAAGTTCATACCCAGCAAATAATGTGTGACTATGAACACTAAGAAAAAAACTATGAACTTCAATACCCAATTCCCCAATGGTATCAGTTGCCACATAGGCACTTTAATAGTGTTAGATGTATGATATAGATAGAATAGAGCTTGACAATATGTACTGATCACATAACTCAATGCCACACCGGGCAGACCCATAAGTTTGTACAATGGGTACATCAGCGACGCGGCTATAATGATGTCCATGATGTTACCTATATTAATAATAGCACCCTTATGTTGGTTTTGCAATACAGTAGTAAAACTGTAAGCCCTCAATGGCACTATAAGTAATGAAATAAAGAATATAGGTACTGCACTCAGATACTTATCAGAAAATACTACTGAGAATAATTCATATCTGAAGAAGATGAGAAAAAAGAATAAAGGAAAAACTATGGCAGATAATATTCTCGATGAGTAACGCATCAGCATTACAGAATGGGTACTCTTATCTTCGGCATTGGTCCTTGCCAAATGTATCAGGCTTACACTAGCAGTAGCACCCAATACTAATGGCAGAAATGGTATATCTATAGAACCATTAAAGTATATAGCAGATAGCTCCTTACTCAGTAACAACGAAATAATGAACTTATCCATCCACGAGAAAACCCTGGTTGTCACATCATAAAATCCCATGTGCAACCACATATTTCTGATCTTGGTACTGATCAATTGTCCATCACTCGGCAATACCACTTCTTGTTTTCTGATGTTGTTTGCAGCTATAAGTATACATAGTAGTAGTCTGATAATACTTAATACCAATAGTTGTAAGAATAATGTATCCAATTCAAAAGTATCTTGTAACATCATCCAATGTATAATGCAGAATACCAATGCATATACGAGATTAATTAGCCCCAATATTCTAAAGCTCTTGAAAACTACCAGAAACGACTCTACAATTACAGATAAGGAATAGACCAACGCAAACAGTAATGGTATCAGTACCGCACCTCGCATACTACTATATTGCAAACCAGCGAATACCGCACTCATAATGACCATCCAACCAATAAATAAAAGATAATACTTTGAAGGTAGCTTTTTGATCAGCCCAGCCAGAAAAGTAGGTGGATAAGTAATAATGAAAACATGTATCCCTGCACAGGCTACTGCACTCAGCAATATTAATTGTATCCAGAAATTTTGGTAAGTACCATATTGTACTTTATCTAAGTTCCTTGCATAGTATATCAGCACCAAGAAGTTTGCCAGCGTAGGGAAAAACCTGATGATGAATACATACAATGAATTGCTTACAAAAGAATCACTTTTTGCTTTGGGCAAAAGCTTCACATTCAGCTCGGTTTAGATATTTGATGACTTTTGCAGGATTTCCTGCTATAACGCAATACCCTTCCGGGAAACTCTTAGTTACAACGGCATTGGCCCCCACTATAGTATGGTCGCCCAGTGTCACAGCCGGCAATACCACAGCTCCCATTCCCAACCAGCAGAACTTACCTATATATATAGGTGCTGCTGCCACTGCTATATCATTATTTATCAGGTCATGATTTGTCGAGGCTATCCCTACATTAGGGCCCAGATTAGTATAGTCACCTATGCTTACTCCATTGCTGGCATTGATGTATACCCCTGGCGAATCGCCGGGATATACATTCTTACCTCTGGTTATTTTTTCAGGACAATGTATAGTACTGGTATGATGTATGGCCCATGTGGTACCTGAGTTTTGTCTCAATACTTTCCTGAATAAAAGATCGGTCATATAAAAACCAATGCTCATTTCCTTTCTTAGATTGAAAACATTTTTTATCAGGTTAGATAGCCCCATCAGTTTATTTTAAGGTGCTTGTGGTTCTTTCTTTTTCTTCAGCAACATCACTATGGCCATAATACCCAATGCATATAATAACATACTACTTATCAATGCAATTTTCTCACCCAATGCATGTGTTTTAGGACGGAAGAAGAATTCTATCTTATGGATACCTGCCGGTATTTTGATACCTCTCAGTACATAGTCTGCTTTTACTATTGGTGTTTGTTTACCATCCACATATGCTTCCCAACCTTTTTCGTAATAGATATCAGAGAACACTCCAAAACCATTTTGACTGTTGTTTGATTGGAAAGTAAGATCATTCAGTCCATATTTGGTCAGTTTGATACTAGCCATACTATCCTTACCAAATGTATATCCGTTCAGGTCATTCTTGAATTTCTCATGCACCACTGCAGTTTTCTTAGGCTCCCAAGCATTGGGTACTAGTGCCGTATCGCCTATGTTCGCTGCTTTCATGGACATCATTTCCTCATCTGCATTTTTTGCCCATTTTATCTCATTCACAAACCAAGCATTACCCAATGCATTAGGGTTTCTTTGCACCATTTGGTTACTACCTTTATTATCAGTAGGCACTATCACATATTTGGTGTTTAGCATGTTGAGTACCTGTCCATTAAAACCTGTCTGCCTGTTCATATATATATCTATCAGGTCTTGATATATTTCCAGTTTTGCAGGTGAATACCCACCTACACTCTTATGGAAGTAACACTGTATCGCATCATTATATGTATCGCGCGATAGATCTAGTACGCGGTAATAAGGGTCTTTATCTTGTAATATTTGCTTATCCACTGGGCGAGGCTCGAAAGCTGCTTCATTCTCCGTATTATCTTTATAGCTATCTTCTCCCAGATATCTGAATGCTATCGGTATCAGGTCGGCGGCTATCAGTATAGCCAAACCACCTATCAATAGTTTAGATTTGATCTTATCCTTAATAAATGCCCATAATAAACCCGCAGTAAGTACTATGAACAATGCACTTTTCAATCCACTGCTCATAGCCAGATCAGCACGGTCATCTCTCAATGCTTTTACGAGTTCAGCAGGGTAATTGCTTTCCGATGGATTTGAGAAACTGAAGAACATCTTACCGCCAAAAGCTATTACCACACATAGGCCTGCAGTTATAGCCACAGCAATTTTTACTTTTTTCCATAACGCTTCCTTACTCTCAGCTCCGTTGATGATCTCCGATACGCCCCATATACCTACTAATGGGAATAAGAACTCTGGTATCACCAATGCCATTGATGGTACACGGAACTTATTGTACATAGGCAAATGGTCAAACAAGAAATAATTGATAGATGGTATATTCTTACCACAAGACAATATGATACCTATAATACTGGCTGCAAATATCCACCACTTGTTATTACTGCGTATTAGGAACATACCCAGCACAAACAAGAAACAAATGATAGCACCAAAGTATACCGGACCTGCCAAAAATGGTTGAGGGCCCCAATACAATGGTACCGCATTATATCCTGCATTCGATAATATCTCACCTGCTTTAGGTGCACTACTGATAGGCTCATGTCCTGATCCACCGTATAGATAAGGTATCAGTATACAGAATGTCTCACCTACTCCATTACTCCACTGAAAAGCATATTCTTTATCCAATCCGCCACTTGTCTTATTCTTATCATGTACTATGGTCAGTTCACTCTTACCACCTCTCATTGTAGCTTCAGAATATTCTCGCACTGTCAACACATTACTGATCCCCGGACATAACCCTAAGCCCATAGCAAATAATGCTATTACTGATGCCATGAAAAATTGTTTTAACTGGCCTTGTTTGATAGCATCAATAAAAAAGCTCAACACTGCCAATGCCATCACTATGGCCAAATAATATATTACCTGTAAATGGCTGGCTATAACTATCAATGCAAAAGCAACACTCAGAAATATCCCACCATATAGGTATTTCCCTCGATACAATATCAATAAGGCACTCAACACTAAAGGCATATACGCTATCGTTACCATTTTAGAATCATGCCCTGAGCTTATCAATTCTAAATTATAGGTAGAAAAGGCAAAAGCTACAGCACCTAAAGCCCCCAACCATTTATCTACTTTCAATGTAGACATCAGTATATAAAAACAGATCATTGCTAAAAACAGGAAATTCGCTGGTTTGGCCATCGTATCTGTAATACTCTGCATCACCAATATGAAATAGTCGGTATTCTTAGGCACATAGAATGTATAGGTAGGCATCCCACCGAACATACTATTGGTCCATAAGGTATTCTCTCCTGTCTTTTTAAACCATTCTTCAGCTTCATGAGATGATGCATGCCAGCCAGTAATATCTCCTTGAGACAATACCTTGCCTTGCAACACAGGATAACTATATAAAAAGGAAATAATCAAAAACGTAAAAAGAATAATGATATGGGGTAGGAATTTCTTGAAATCTATCGATTGCATACAATGTTGTTTATTAAAACAAAAATAGGTTTTCTATTCACTTATTAAAACGGAAATTCAAAGAGATAATGACAATTGCTTCATTTTAGCAATATAGATTTCATGAAAATATTCACTTATGTATAAATCCTTCCTCTATTGTAGCTCCAATATACTCATATTGGTCACTACACATAGAGCATGGTTGCGGAGCATCCCAACAAAACTTATCATTGGGCACAATATAGAACGGCATATGTCTCGAATTATTTCTACCTGTTGTATCAGGTTTAGGATAAGGCTCTTGTTTCCAAATATTATAATGTACCACATTAAAGTTGTTTTGCACTTTTGCTAACGACTGTCCCTTCATCATTACCAATGACAATAAGATCAATATGGCACTCGTACCTCTTAATATCATAGTAGACATTTTTCTAAATAATGAATACCCTATGAGCGAAATATTAATAGCAATAAAAGGTATAATATATCCATTCCCAAACCTCGGGTCAGGGGCATTTCGCCACCAATATAATAAACAACTATACAATACAACAAACAACAATATGTATCCTGAATATTGATCGCTTTGTTTCTTAATTAATATTCGTAAAAAACATACAATGTTCATTATCATACAACCCATTAACACACTCACTATATATATGTAAGCCGTATTCGTTGCCTTTAAATTATGCCACCAAGAAATGATCATTTCTTTGAATGGAACATGTGAACCATATGTGATTCCTAATGCACATGTACGTATTACATCTTTTTCGTAAATAGCATATGGCAATGGCACCTTCCATGATACAGTAAAAATGTCTAATGAGTACAAAGGGTATACCAAATATCCTGATAGAATATAATTACGAATAAGATATGGAGCTACAGATACGAAACATGTTATAGCCAAAGCAATAAATACATTCCATTTTTTATGCTTATACAATACTCCTATATAGAATAAATTCAAAAGAAAAATAGGGGCAGATGATATCTTGAATAGCAGCGCGCCAATGCTTAAAATAAACATCAATATACTATTCATATTATATTGATAATCAACATTTAATTCAATTTTTTCTAAAGTAATTATTATAGCCAAAATAACTAGCGTAGCAGTAGGGAAATCAGGACTAAAACTGGATGTAGCATTCCCCATATTCAACACAAAGAACAACATGATCAGTTTCATCACATCCAATCGTGACAGATACACTACTTTAAAAAACGATAAACTTGTAAGAATATACGTAACTATGGCCACCATCATATATCCATTAAGTGCATGTACTGTGGGTATATTCAAATATGAAAAACTGTAAACTGCATACAATACATGGTATTGATAATTGAATCCAAAACGGGTATGCACGTTTGCAGTACCCTTAATGGCACGATAGTTTTCTATCCATTTTATAAATGGAAGATGGTAACCGGCAGAATCCGGAGTAGTAATCGGCCCAGAAGATTTAATTAATACTAATACAAAAACAGACAATAATAGCAATCCCACAATAACGGAATTAGCATTTATTGAAAATTTGCTAATACCAATAGATGGGAATTGTTTCCTTTTAACAAGCACATATAAAAAACAAAACGCAAGCAACAAGCAATTTATCACTAAGCCTGTCTTTAGGAAAATGGACATATAACCTGCCACTACTGTAATTCCTACTAAGCCAACCATGGATAATAAAACAGGATGACAGTTATTAGAGAAGCCTGTTGTATCCTTCATCAGCTTCTCTATATTGCGAATGCAAAAGAGCCCCACACAATAGGATGTGAAGAATATATATAACCAGGCTAGTAGTATCTGGACCACTTAGATAATATTATTGTGGGCTAAAATTAAAATAACTAATGGTAGAATAGACAAAAATTTCGCTCATCAGTATTAATTATGAGTACCATTAACATCAAAACTGTACATTTGCGCCCGCTGCTTATATCAACTTTCAATCCATGCTTTCAAAAGATATACTGCTTAGGGCATTCAGGCTCATGATGACGGCTAAAGCCATGGCTGATATATATGATGCTAACCGCCCAATATGTAAATATGTACACAGTACGTCTCGCGGCCATGAAGCTATACAATTAGCTACAGGCTTTTTATTGAAACCATGCGATTACGTTAGTCCTTATTACAGAGATGAGAGCATGATGCTGGGTATGGGTTTCCGTCCATACGAGCTGATGTTGCAATTACTGGCCAAAGCAGATGACCCTTTTACGGGTGGCCGTGCTTATTACAACCACCCAAATAGCCGCAGAGAACAATTCCCTAAGATCATACATCAGAGTAGTGCTACAGGTATGCAGGTCATTCCTACTACAGGTGTAGCTCAGGGTATACAATATATAGAACAACAAAATCCGGGTGGCGCCCCTATCCCCCCTGTGGTCATTTGTTCTCTGGGAGATGGCTCTGTTACAGAAGGGGAAGTGAGTGAAGCACTACAGTTTGCCGTATTACATGAACTTCCTATTATATATCTGGTACAAGATAATGACTGGGGCATTTCTGTAAGTAGCGATGAGGCACGCACTATGGATGCCTACGAATTTGCCTCCGGGTTCAAAGGCTTGGAGCGTGTACGTGTAAATGGTAGTGATTTTGTAGATTCTTACAAGACCATGCAGTATACTATAGACTGGGTACGCAAGGAACGTAAACCGATTCTAGTACATGCAAAGGTACCTTTGTTGGGGCACCATACCTCAGGTGTTCGTAAAGAATGGTATCGTAGCGCCGAAGATCTGGCTAAACATGCACAGGATGACCCGACTCCTAAACTCAAAAAACTTCTTTTACAACAAAAGGGTATTTCTGAGATACAACTAAATAATATAGAAGAAGAAGAAAAGGAATTCATACAACGTGAGTTTGATGCTGCGGTAGCTGCTGCCGACCCGGACCCAAGTACGGTTCAGGATTTTGTCTTTATGCCTACTACAGCAACTGTGGAAAAAGGGAATCGCACTCCTGCAGGTAAAGATAAGGTGGTGATGGTAGATGCTGCCCTACATGCTGTGGAAGAGATACTACAAGACCACCCCGAAGCACTGTTCTACGGCCAAGATGTTGGACGTAGATTAGGGGGTGTATTTCGTGAGGCGGCTACCCTTGCAGACAAGTTTGGCGATAATCGTGTTTTTAATACCGCTATACAAGAAGCCTACATCATAGGCTCTACTGTAGGTATGAGTGCCGTGGGTTTAAAACCTATAGTAGAAGTTCAATTTGCCGATTATATCTATCCGGCAATCAATCAGTTAGTAACAGAAATCAGCAAGTCTTGTTACCTCAGTTGTGGTAAGTTTCCTGTGTCATGTTTGCTGCGAGTGCCTATAGGTGCATATGGTGGTGGAGGCCCATATCATAGCGGTAGTGTAGAAAGTACACTGGCAACTATCAAGGGTATCAAGATCGTTTACCCTAGTAATGCCGCCGATATAAAAGGCCTGATGAAGGCAGCTTTCTTAGACCCTAATCCGGTAGTGATGCTGGAACATAAAGGTCTTTATTGGAGCAAAGTGCCGGGTACTGATGAGGCCAAAATGATAGAACCCGATCGTGATTATATCCTCCCTCTTGGCAAAGGAACAGTAGCCCTTGCAGCCGACCAACAAGCCATAGATGATGGAGACTCTATATGTATCATCACTTATGGTATGGGTGTTTACTGGGCCAAAAGTGCTGCAAAGCAATTCACGGGTCGGGTGGAAGTAATAGATATTCGTAGCATTTATCCTCTGGACGAAGAACTTATTTACAGCACTGTACAGAAACATGGCAAGTGCATTGTTCTCACTGAAGAGCAATTACGCAACTCATTCTGCGAGGCATTGGCAGGACGAATAGCCCAAAACTGTTTTCGCTATCTGGATGCCCCGGTGCAAACTATAGGTGCATTGGATCTACCTGCAGTGCCTATGAATATAGCCTTAGAAGCTGCCATGCTCCCTAATGCCGATAAAGTGGCAGCACGTATAGCACAGCTTTTGGCTTATTGATATTATTTTTTAGTATTTACCAACCATCCAGTTCCTTAATTGCTATTGGCTTACTGCTTAGATAGTCTATTTATATAGTACTTAAAAAAATATTTGTTATCTCATACCCTCATTTCGTATCTTTGTTTCAAATTTCGAACTCTAAAATATGTCGAAATTTATAAAAACCACAAACTATGAAAAATGCAAGCTTACTACATATCAACTCATTGATTATCAATTAATAATCTAAAAAACATTCTAGTAAAATGCATACCAAATGCAAGCTCATGCAAGGTAAATGCACACCAAATGCACACTAAATGCACACCAAATGCAAGGTGAATGCAAGGTGAATGCAAGCTTGAATGCAAGCTTGAAAATATTAGTATGGCCCCATTAGAATTTCTTCATATAACCTTTGTCTGGCTATAAATGTAACAACCCATCAGTTGTACAGACCAATGGGTTGCGACATTATAAATATGTTTCCGTCATTAGTCCCGAGCTAAACGGAAACCGAAAAGACTACTTTGATAATCAGGTGTTATAAGACTACGGTATGATGTAGTACAATATGGAGCTTTGAAACCCCATGCACCGCCACGCAGCACTTTTGCTTTACCACTGTTAGGCCCTTTAGGATTTTCGTATGCTGTGTTTCTATAATAGTTCGCATCAAACCAATCAGAGCACCATTCCCATACATTACCTGTCATATCATATATGCCCAGTTCATTAGCTTTCTTTTGTCCTACAGGGTGTGGCTTGTTGTTAGAGTTCATGGCATTCCAAGACACAGCGTCCAGATCATCACTACCACTGTATTTATAATGTTGAGATTTGTTGCCACCTTTTGCAGCATATTCCCATTCAGCCTCAGTAGGTAGTCTGTAATGTTGTCCGGTTTGTTCGTTCAGTTTTTTAATGAATTCTTGTATCTCATTCCAACTTACATTCTCAACCGGGCAATTATCGCAATGAATGAAATGTGCAGAATTTTTATGCATAACTGCACGCCATTGCCCTTGGGTCACTTCATATTTTCCTAAATGAAAAGTATTGAGTCTAACAGTATGTACTGGTGAGGCATCATCTGTAGGTTCTTTACTTCCCATCAGAAAAGTGCCACCTTGTACTTCTACCATTTCTATATTGGTAGATTGTAATTGAGCATTTAATTCTCCATGTGCCCTGTCTTCAGCTCTAAGTCCTGTCCTTGCTTTTAACTTTGCTTCAGTGTTTTCATGCGCCTGAGCAAGTACTACCCTATCTTGTGCCATAGCAGTATATGCAGTGGTAACGATCAAGGATAATATTAAAATATAATGTTTCATATGTATTGTGTTATCTATTTACTTATAGTTTGTTACTAGTTCTTCTATTTATCTATTTCCAACCAGCTTACTATGATAAAGACAAAAAGCATGCCATTATCGTAGAGATACTGTAAGAACATGTTAAAATTGTTATGAACAAGGAAAAATCGTTGCTCATTCGACTGATCTTTTCACTGAAAAGTAAATACTTGTCATTGAATAAGATATATTTAAAGCAGTGGATATCATGGTGTAGGCTATTTATATTTGTTTTATATAGATAATACCTAACAAGATACAGCCTATATAAAGTATTCATATCAGAAAAATATCCACAAATGTGAATAACCCTATATAAAAACAAGAGCATATATAAGATGATATATATGCTCTTGAAAAGGAAATAAATATGTAGAAAATAATTACTTTTTAAGTATCAACTTATCAAATGTAGCCTGGGCCAAAGGATGATAATTCATACGATATTTCTCGTATATATGTTTGGCCATTTCTTGTCCTTTAGGGGTCTTCATCATTTCTCCATATAAAGGGCCTAAGAACTTACGGCGGCCTACGCGACTGAGGAAATCTTCCATAGCAGTATAAGCAGGAGCATATTCAGAAGCTATCGCCATAGTAAACCATACATCTGCTATTTCACTGTTACCTGTTTTAGTAAAATGGAAAGCGTCATCTAATGCTTTCATTTGTTCTTGTGAAATAGTACTTGGCATTTTGCGTAAGAACTGTAGCCATTCTTGGGTGCTCCAGAATTTAGTAGTGAGTTGTGCAGCAGCAGTACCTTTCAGAAATTGATCGCGGGCAGCATCTACTTTTTGAAAACGCTCTTGCCCGGCACGAGGACAATTGGCAGGTATACCCGGTCCATATACCCATGCATGGATATCAATCTTATGCATTAATGCAGTATCACCTTTTATCAAATTATCATTCAAGTAATTGAGAAATTGTGAAGTAGTAATGGTCTTGAATGCATGCTCGTCAAAGTATTTTTTCAGGAATGCATCAAACTTCTCTCTACCTACCGTTATCTCAATCAATTTGAGGAAATGAGAACCTTTTTCGTAAGCTATATCTGTCAGTCCTTCGTCAGGGTCGCGACCTTTAAGATCTAGTTTCAGCCAAGTATCCTTGCTATGCTTACCCAGTTCTTGTATAGCAGTTTCAAAATCCTGATAACCCAGCTCCCATTGCATATCCACATAGCTCTTATCGGTCATGGTCTCTACAATACGACGTTCGAAGTAATTGGTAAAACCTTCATTCAGCCAAAAATCATTCCATGTAGCATTGGTTACCAGATTGCCACTCCAGCTATGAGCCAGCTCATGAGAGATGAGACTTACCAAAGAACGATCGCCTGCAATAACAGTAGGTGTGCAGAAAGTAAGGCGTGGATTTTCCATACCACCAATAGGGAAACCAGGTGGCAATACTATGACATCGTATCTACCCCATCGATAAGGACCATAGAGCTTTTCGGCAGTATTCACCATCTTGCCCACATCTTCAAATTCGTAACGAGCCTTGTCTATTATGTTAGGTTCTGCATATACACCTGTACGTTCGTCTATGCTTTTAAAACGAACGTCGCCTACAGCCAATGCCATAAGGTATGCAGGCACTGGTATCTCCATTGTAAAATGATAGATACCACTGTCATTCAGCTTCTGAGGATTTGAAGCACTCATCAGTGCTATTAGATTCTTAGGTACTGTAACACGGGCGTTGTAAGTGTAGCGTATGCCGGGACCATCAGCGCAAGGTATCCATGAACGTGCATAGATAGACTCTGACTGTGTATATAAGAAAGGTTGTTTTTTATTAGATGTTTGTGCTGGCTCCAACCATTGTAATGCAGTTGCTTTCTTACCTGTTTTATAATAGATGGTCACATACTTGGTCTCGGGGCGTATAGGGATATGTAATGCACTACCTAAGTATTGAGTAGCCGTATCTAGGTGGTGTTGTACTTTCTGTCCATTTGCAAATACACTATCAATTGTCAGATCGTATGTATCAAGTTTCAGGTCTGTCAATTTATTGGTATTGTCTATATCCCAGCTAGCTGTTCCACATATCTGCTTCTGTTCGAAACTGACCTTGATGTCCAGATCCAGATGTTTGATAGTAATACTATCAGCATTTGATTGGGTATGCACATCTTTACTAATAGAAGTATCTTTTACTAGAGGCTTTTGTGTAGCTATAGTTTTAGGCTGATCCTTACAAGCCATCATGGTAGTAAGTAGTACTATGCCAAAGGCATATTTCATCATGTGTATCTAAGTTTGAAAAAGTAATGGGCGAAATTATTAAATATCTGCCTTACGTGCGTTTTCCCAAGTAGTATTGGCATAACTATCCCATACCAACCATAAGAGAATAGAAGATAAGGCAAGGAAAAGTACTTTAAGCCACCATATATCTACTGCCATGTAATGCCCAAAGCCCAGTAGACCCGGCACACCCAGCATAATAAACACTCTGAGGAATCTAGTACTGGCATTATTCATTTGCTCTTGTGTAGAGAATGGAAGGATGCGATAGCCTACTCTCATGATACAAAGAGCGAATAATGTCATATTAGAGACAGCCAAGATAATATCCAATATGCGGGCAGGGCCCCATATGTATAATACGAACAAAGCAATGATGCCCCAAAATGGCAAGAAAAATTTGACCCAAATAGCCTTGAATGCTCCCGACATGATCTTGCCAGGCTTATCTACAGGAGCTGCATAGTATACCCATGACGCCTTGTACTGATCTGATACGGTAAGATAATTGAGCGCTTGAGTAACTACTACTACACACATATAAAGTAGTACCAGGAACTTAGGTTTATTAGGCAGTTCCTGCCATGTTTCAGAAAGTGATCTATTCCTATCCAATGTAAGCATGTATACAAAGTATACAGGTACATAAGCAAACATAGGATATACACGCATTTTAAAAGAACGGCTGCGAGAGGTCTGTAACCAAGTGATGATGAATCCTGCTTTAGCATCATCTGTTCTATTGAGCAGGTTTGCCAGCCAAGTATAATATTTAGCAGAAGAAGCGGTTTTTTTCGTACTCACATTGGTTTGTTCTGTTACCTCAACTGTATCTATAGCACCAATGTTGCGTGCAAATTGTGGAGCTAACCACTTGACGGTGACCCATAAACATACTACAGGAACAATGATAGCCAAGGTTCCATACCATTGTGTGCCTGCAATAGGTGCGGTGTGACCCAACCAAATAAAACATGATGCTAACCAATAAGGCGGCAAAAAGCGTACCCAGCTAAGTGTATTAAGGTCTACATGTTGAATAAAGGAACTTTGCATGACCCTAGGCATCAAGTAGCCCATGATGAATAAAATTACAGATAGTACTATCTGGAAATAATTGATCACTTCTTTAAAGCGCTCAGGCTTTGTTAGTTTGAGTAATAAAAGGTAACAGCCATTTACAATAAAAAGTGCAATGAATACTAAACAGAATAATGGCAATGGAAATAAAACGACAGATTTCCATCCGTGCACTATACCTAATACTATCCAACCGGGAATAGACATTGGAACGATGACCCTAAATAAATAAATAAACACATGTAGCATACGCGACAAGAACAATGTCTTATCATTAATGGGGCGTGGAAAAATGATATACTTATCTCTGGTATCGAAAAGAATATTGGAAAAGTCAGTTATAAGTAAAAAACTGAGCATGAACAAGAACATGGAAAAATACAAGGTAAGCGCGAATACCGTATTGTCTTTGCCTGAATCTGAATCGATCATTAAGAAAATCAAGGGGAACGTGTACAGCAAACCCATGCATAGAGAAATGAACATATTTGTCAAAATTCCATTACGCTTCTCTTTCTTCTCTTTCCTTTGACGACCTAATGTCATTGGTTTCCGGTCATCCAGCATTAACTTAACATTCAGAATAGCTCTCAGCTGGTCTGTATCTGCGCCCATACCACGCCATAAGGTAGATGGTAACATGACCAGATTTAAAAAGAATTTGTTCATAGACCTAGATTATAAAGCTGTGCTTCTATCGTTAAGTGCAGATGCAAAATCATCTGCTTTTTGAGTAAGATCGCCACCAGAGGTGAGTTTAGAGAATATGGTTTCTAAAGAGTCTGTACCATTTTGTCTCAATTCTTCAAATGTACCATTTGCAATGATATTGCCTTTGTCAATAAGGATGATCCTATCGGAAACTTTTTCTACAACATCCATCATGTGTGAGCAATAAAATATGGTCTTGCCTTCCTGTTTCAGCACTTGTAACAGTTCTTTTACCAATATCACAGCATTGGCATCGAGACCAGATAAAGGTTCGTCAAGAATTACTATGGAAGGATTGTGCAATAAGCCCGAAGTGAGTAAAACCTTCTGACGCATACCTTTTGAAAAGCTATCCATTCTCTGATCAATATTAGACAAGAGACCAAATGAATCTAACATTTTGCGGGAACGTTCTTCAATAATATCATCGGGGAGGTGATATAACTTACCAATAAAAGTCAGGTAATCGCGAGGAGTAAGCAGATCGTACAGTTCTGCCAATTCCGGTATATACCCGATCATACCCTTTATTTCCATCAGATTCTCTCTCAAGTCTTTACCGGCCACCTTTACTTCTCCTGAAAAATCTTGGATGATACCTGTAATTATCTTCACAGTGGTAGATTTACCAGCACCATTAGGGCCAATATATCCGATTATTTGACCAGGGAATATATCCAGATTGATATCGTTCAACACCCTCTTATCGCCATAATTTTTAGATAAATGGCGAAGTGTAATTATTGGTTCCATGTATGTAAAATAAAGAATTCCTTCAATACACAAGGTATTGAAGGAATAAATAAAAGAAATACCCCTGAGTAAGTGAGTTTTTCTATGCTTTTAGCAATTTAAAGGCATGACCCCATTGATTATTGACGAAACCGGGTATGCACCATAACATGCAAAGAGGCTCGATAGCTCTGGAAGCCTCAATATGACCCATATCAGCTATATCCCAACCAAATTGGTCAAGGATATGCTTTACTTCATTTTTAGCATTCATATTGTTGCCACAAGTGAACATAGTAGGTTTACCATCCTTAAAAGCCGGATCGACCATAAAAGAACTACCTACACAACTGAATGCCTTTACAAAGTGAATTTCGGGGAAACGTTCTTGTAATTGTTCCATCAGAGATTCATCCAGATCTGTGAAGAATCGTAGGACACCATTTTCTGGTGGAGCCTCAGCTATAGGATTGGTAGTATCTATAATCGTTTTACCATTTAAGAATTGAGGCCCTGCTTGTTCTATTACATCAGTAGCTACACGGCCCATAACAGACAATACGATGATATCCCCAAATTGTGCAGCCTCTCTGAAACTACCCACTTTTGCCTGGGTACCACCTTTCTCTTGCCAGGCACTGAGCTTACTAATATCGCGTGAGCTTAACATTACTTCATAACCCTTCGTAAGGAAACCATTACCCAATGTTTGTGCAACCTGACCGGAACCGAGTATACCTATTTTTTTCATGATCTATATTGATTTACAAGGGCAAATTAGCAGGAAATATTGAAGCAAAAAAGAAATGCTGATTATTCTTTTCTATTGTCTAATAACATGTATAAAAGGTTGTAAAAGGTATCTTTAAAAAAACCTTATAAAACCTATACATCCATCTGATCTTTTAAATAAAAGGACAGATAATTATCTAATCAATAAGTGTTGGTACTGCTATTACAAATTCGCAGGATAATGGTCCAACGAATAGAATAAGTGAAGTAAACAGTATCAATTCTACATTGGCATCATCAATATTAATAACTATTAGTTTATACAATAGTTAATAGAGGTAACTACAAGAGGGAATTCTTGCATTTGAATTACAAAAATGCTTAACTTTAAGATGATACCCATACAGCTCAAGTTATGAATGATCATCAAAAATTGCAGCAAAAACAGCTGCTACAGCCACAAAATTTCATTGTGGCTATGGCAGTTACAATGGTATATATTATACTACCATTTACCAGATCCTATCTAGATCAGAATTACAGATTTATATTGACAGGCATTACCATTTTAACAGGTGTTATAGTTTTATGGCAATTGAAGAAATACTTATTCAATTTCAGCTCGAATAAGGCCATGTACTGGATAAATAGAACAATTATTATGTCTATTATATTAGCAGTGATCGATCCAATTTCTAACAGACGTTTCTTTCATTTGATCAATAATATTCAACCAATATTAAGTTTATCATTTTTTCTTATTGTCATGGCTATTTGGTATTTGACCATTTATGCGAGTGTAAGACTAGGATCTGCGTTAAGAAATATAGAAAATGATACGATTGGCTTGATACACTTATTGGGCAATTCATTGTTATATTTAATTCCATCAGCAATCCTCATTACAATTGGAGTTTCTGGTATTATATTGAAAAACAATACGCTAAAAACATCATTATCGCCACTATTAGGAATTTCGCATATCCTCTTTTTAATACCTAAGGTCATTATGTTTCTAATATTTCTTAGGGCAAAAAAATATCAGGGCCAACAAATTGTTGAGCCTGATATAGCTTAATTATTTTGACCTAATTATTTTACTAATGGTATTGCTATACAAAATTTAGAACCTTTACCTGGTTCGCTGGTGAACCATATACGGCCATTCTGCAACTCTATAAATTCCTTGCACAAAGATAGCCCCAAGCTCATACCTTTTTCATTACCTGTACCATATGTAGATTTTGCTTTTAACTTAAAAACTTCTTCTTGTTTTTCGAATGGTATGCCTATACCATGATCCTCGATGCATATATGGCATTCGTTATCCTTAATGCAATGGGTAATATTGATCTCTTCGCCATTGCGGCTGAATTTAATGGCATTGTGAAGCAAATTGCGAAATACCAGCTGAAACATATCAACATCCGCATATACAAATACATGAGAATCAATAGCACAATTGATCTTAATATTCTTACTACGAGCCAATGTCTTCTGAACGGATAATATCTGATTCACATACTCCATGACATTGACTTTCTTAGATTGTATCACCATTCCTTGCATTTGGTGTTTAGACCATACAAGCAAGTTCAATAACATATCTGAAGTATTCTTAGTCAGATTGAGCAATTCTCTCTTCATATCTTCTTCACCTTTATCCATAGAGAACTCTGCAAACAATTCTAAGTAACCTTGAATTGAGGTTAGAGGCCCTCTGAAATCGTGAGTGATGATAGATAATAATTTATCTTTCTCCTTATTTAAATTTTCAAGTTTTATATTTTGAGCAACGATCTGTTTGTTCTGCTCATGTATAGCGGCAGCTCTTTCTCTAGCTAGTTTCTTTTCAAATCTATAATTACTGAGTAGATAATTTACAATGAAAAAGATAAACAATAATGAAAGAACATACGTAGAAGCAACGTCTATAAAATAATCATTCTTACTTTGATATGCATTTGTGATCCATGATGGGTTATAGTATTCATACGTAAACAATGCCAAAGCAATAACAATATGCAAAGTAACCCATAACCAATGCAACCCTTTACGAGTGATGGTCATGAGTAAGAAAAGTGTGAGAAAGAAAAAGTATATTGAGGTACCTCTTATTCCTGAATTAAAGTAATAGCAAGTAATAATTGTAACATAACTGAGAACGGAAAATAATATAACAGGTATCTTATACATTTTTTTTACTCTAGAAAAGTAATAAAAGCCACACTGCGTCATTAAGAGCATAAAAATAATAGCTGCTATAACTGGTAGATTCATGAATACATTTAATGGCACTAAGAGTATCAGTAGGAGCATTGTTACGATGCTAACTGCATTAAAAGCTCTATTTTCTATTGAAAAATCTGATGAATTTCCAAGTAGCCTATCCCAAATTTTCATGTGTTGTTGATTACTAAAAATTGATTTGCTAATATTTTTCAGCGAATTGAAAATCCGATATAAACCAAATGGCCAATTATCATGATCCGGTAAATGATACCAATCATGGCCAATTGAATCAATTACTTTTCTGTTATGAATAGCACTATAGTGGCTATTTAGATCGCTTTTGAAATGTCGTTTATACTGTTCCATTTGACACGATTTTTTACAATTACCCAATACAGTTATACAGCTTATTTTGTTTCAAGGTCAACATGTTATTCAATAGTTAATCTCGTTAATGATTAGTTAACGACAGGATAAAGATAGGGATATTTATCAAAAATGAAAAAAATATGTTAAATAATATAATATTTATATATAAAACGCAGATAAACACTACTGTGGGAAATTTTTACTTTTAAAAAAAAGTTATCATGGACAATCTATTAAAAGCTGCCAATAAATACGCTGAAGGTTTAAAACATGTAGAACGCAGAAGAGCTACCTGGCAAATAATATCTAAGGAATTAAAGGGTATATTATTAGAGATAGCAGACCATTTAAATAGTACAGCTGAATATAAACCAGGGTACTATGTAGATCTATCACATGCCTATGACGACGAGATAAATGGTACCTGTGTGCAAATGCCATTAGTAACATTCAGATCAGGGAATATGCCGATGGGGATGTCATTCAATAGTTCTGTAAATGGTATTAAAGAATATACAGAGAAAGGTTTTAAAATAGGGTTTTACCCTGCAGTAACCGGCTTAATATTTGTAATGTTACATTTGCATCACAATGATTTTCAGCCTGAGGAATTGCCACCTGCAAGCTTAATGGTAATAGATGACCCTAATGAATTATCAAAAGAATTGGTACAAGAATTAATAGCACAAGGGATAGAAACTGCCTATCAATCAAGTTATACAGGTATATCAGAACATCAAGAACCGACTTATTCCCCTATAGGTTTTAAAATGCATGATACAACAGAGCCTACACAATAGTCTGTGATTTAGCACATATTAAAAAGGGCTCCATTAATGGAGCCCTTTTTAATGAATATGGTTAGATTATTGTTTTACAATCTTTTCGATCTGTAATAGATTACCTGAATTATCTCTTACATAGATCATATACATACCAGAAGAAAGACCACTCATATCTACCAGTTTTGTATCTTTTTCAATGATCAAAGTTCTACCGGTGATATCTTGTATAGAAATATCGACCATAGTATGGTATTCAATATAAACTACTGATCTTGTAGGATTAGGGAATATTCTGATCTTATCATTATTACCGATAGTAGTACTGATGCCTGTGGTACCTACATTCAGCAAAGCTGAAGATCTAGAACAAGTATTAGGGTTTGTTACCACTACAGAATAAGTACCGTTCTGTGTCATAGTATATGTATTAGAATTAGCACCCGGAATTGCGGTACCATTCAAATACCATTGATATGAAGAATAACCGGTAGTAGTAGAAAGGATAGAACCATTCTGTGTGATAACAGGTATAGGGTTGTTCAATACAGAAACAGTGATAGGGAAAGAAGTAGCACTGCCACAACCTGTAATTGAAAGCACCACTGTGTAAACACCACCTTGTGTAGCAAGATAAGTACTGTCTGTAGCACCAGGGATATCAACACCATTCAATTGCCATTGAAATAAAAGATTAGTAGGTGTTGTGTTAGTAGTTAATAATACCTGACCACCATCGCAGAAAGTAATTGGTGCTGTAGGAACAATAATAGCTGTTGGTACTGAACTTGCAGTAATACTAGTAACAGCAGATGTAGCATTACATGAACCTGAAACTACATGAACTGAATAATTGCCGATAGTAGTAGCAGGATAAGTAGCAGTTGTAGCGCCATTGATATTTACACCGTTAAGCATCCACTGATAAGAATAACCGCCCACTACAGGAGTAGTTAACAACACTGAGTTAGAACCACACAATGTTGTACCATTAGGAGTAGAAACTACAGGTGTAGGGAGATTAGCGGTAACACTTGTAGCAGCTGATGTTGAGGAAGAGCAAGTACCTTGAGTTTCTATTACAGTATAATTACCAATCAAATTTGCAGTATAAGTAGCAGCAGTAGCACCATTGATATTAGCACCGTTCAACTGCCATTGATAAGTAATACCTACTCCTGAAGTAGCTTGCAATAATACCGAAGAACCACATAAAGAAGTGCCATTAGGAGCAGTAATAGAAGGTGTAGGTGTTGTAGCTGTTAAAGTCACCGTAGATGAAGTTGTAGAACAACCAGCTTGAGAAACAATAACATCATATACACCCGGCAAAGTTGCATTGTAAGTTGCAGCGGTAGCGCCATTGATGTTAGCACCATTTAATTGCCATTGATAAGTAAGACCACCACCTACGTTTGCATTCAACGGCAAATTAGCAACACCACAAAGTGATGTACCATTAGGAGTAGTAATGGTAGCGGTAGGCGCTGGAGTGGTAGTTAATAATACTGTATTAGAGGTGGCACTACAAGTGCTAACATTAGTAACTATACAATTGTAGTTACCTGCTTGGTTAGCAGCATATGTAACACTAGTGGCACCATTGATATTTCCATTATTCAGCAACCATTGATAAGTAAGTCCAGATCCTGAATTGGCTGTAAGAGTAAAAGTACCGGTTGAACAGAATGAAGCAGGCCCTGCAGGAGTAACTGTAGCAGTAGGGCTAGTATTTACTGTAACAACAATGGAATTAGATACTGCGCTGTTAATAATACAAGTATAAGTACCACTTTGAGTAACTGTAAGAGTATCTGTAGTATTAGCCGGCACTACATTTACACCGTTTTTTTGCCACTGATAGGTAGCACCTGTTGCAGGGCTTGCAGTTAATAATACACTACCACCTGTACAGAAGGTTGTAGGACCACCTGCTGATATTGTACCACTGCTGGCAGTAACTGTAAAGTTACCTACATTCACATTGAAGAAAACATTACCATTACCTTTTACTTTGATTCGTGCAAGACTGGTAGTTGTAGCAATGGTAGGCACAGTAATAGATGCTGTACCATTATTAGGGAAAGTACCTACTGTATAAGGCCAAGTATAACCACCATCAACTGACATATATATATCAACATTAGCAGCACTGATTGGTACGTTGTTAGTATTAGCTACGTTCCAAGTAACGGTTTGCGTTGTACCGCTTCCCCAAGAAACTGCAGCAGCTGGTGCAGTAACTGTAAACGGACCTACAGGAATCTCATTGATGGAAATTGAATCATCAGGAATTGTAACACTACCAAAACCATTAATGTAACTACGAGTAGTTAATTTAAATTTCAATGTGCGAGCTGCATTAGGTAATTTCTCACCCATATAGGTTGTAACACCTTTCAAGACAGTATCTATGATTGGGAAAACACGAGTAGTTGATAAACTAGGTGAAAATGACTTGAATGTAGGGCCTTGAGCATTGGTAGGTGTACCTGTACTAAAATCGAAAGCAGAACCCAGATCATTCTCTTCCCAACAATACCTGTTAGCTGTATCTGCTGCAGAGTCTACTACGGCTGGTGATGTAAGTTCAAATGGAGTAAGAGTAGGTATACTGTATGAAGCAGAAAAAGCAGCCATAGTAACATACAAATTACCAGTATTGCTAAAGGCAGCACATGTATTACCAGTACTTGTTGTCATGTAAGTAATGATCTGGTTAATACTAGCACGATGAAAATATGCATCACTATGAGGCTGAATATCATCAGGTGCGCAAATGCCTGCATAACCCATAATAGTAGTGGCACTTGCAGGTTCATATGCCATATTAGCAACACGATTACCTCCACCACAGCTACCATTGGTACCATCATTAAATGTGTGACCAGCACCCCAAGCATGGCCCATTTCATGAGCAACATAATCTATATCAAAACCGTCACCTGTAGGTGTTGGTGAACCTGTAACTGTTTGCGCTTTCTGGCCTGCTACACATACAATACCTTGACCGGAAAGTCCACCACCACCTGTAGTGAATACATGACCGTAATCGTAGTTAGCTGTTCCTATCTTAGTATCACATTGTGTTTGGTTGGTAGTAAGGCACTGATTAGAGTTGGCATCAATAGCTGCTGTATAAGGATCATTACCACTAGTATTACCAGTAGCTAATGGCCATACAATAGCAGTATCGTTTGCAACCATAACCATCATACCTGAGAATTCACGTTCGTAGACGCCATTTACACGGTTCATAGTGGTAGTCATTGCGCTAATGCATTGAGCCATAGTAGGTGTAGTAGTACCGGTAGCCGCCTGACAATAGAAATGGTCTGCAGATAATGCTAAACGATAAGTACGTAATTGATGACCATTTTGTAATTTTTGGGCATTATGAGCAGTATTACCAGAGTTTTGATTATCTAATGCAGGTAATGAGGATCCACCAACTTGCAATAAGTTATTAGCGTTTCCTAAATGATTATTACTTCCAAGATTACATGCCATACGTGCATAAGCAGGTCGGAACTCATCTCTTTTATAATGCACCATATAGTGTCCATCATTCTGAAAACTATAAGGATCGATAAAAGAGGTATTATCGCCATCATATATCATTGCATGGAAGCCGAAACTTGTAAAATCTAGTTTAGCAGTAGCAGAATGATCATCTAAAGCATAAGCAGAAAATGTTTGTATTTCAGGGAATTTAGCTGCCAATGGAGCTTCCATTGCATAGCATCTCCAAACTTTGAAAGATCTCATTTGTCCATTAGGCATGGGTAATTGTATTACCTGTCCTGCATTTGGATCTGTAGAAAGTCCACTTAGGGCATTCAACATTGCAGCTGAATTAAGGTTGTATTCAATAAAGGACTTAGCCTTTATCCGTGGCGTTGTTTGAGATAAAGGAGCAGATGTCATCCTTTGCCAAAACGAATTGCTTTCTTGTGCTGATACTGCAGCAGTGATGCCGACAAAAAGGAACAATAACGTAAAGAGTTTTTTCATTTCTTGTTTGCTTTAAAATAAAGATGGCCTAAAATATATAAAATCAGTTAAAACAGGAAAACATATCTCATTTTAAATATGAATTTGTCAGAACACATTAAATATATAGTCTTTATTTAGTCAATTGCAAATTAACATAGACAATACATATTCAATAATCACATTTATTATTATTTACAAACAATATAAACACACTGCAATATTGAATATTAATATTGGCCACTATATATATAGTGACCAATATTATTTTTTTTACTGACAAGGGTCATGTATGTCGCTACATCTATTAGATATGTTTGGATGAGAAAAAAGATCTTATGCCATTTTATCACAGTTTGGGCATTGTGCCCGAAAAGCGTCATATTGTTAGTCATCAGCCCAATGGAAAATTATATCAGGAAGAACTGGTAGGTACACAAGGTTTTGGTGGATTATCATCATTAGTATATCATTTGTACCCACCTACATGCGTAAAGCAAAAAGGCAAACCATATTCTGTAAAACCTAAAATAGCTATCGAAAATGGGTTAAATGCGATGAGCTTTAATGGTTTTGATGTGAAACCTGTTGCAGATTATATGGAAAGTCGCAAAACACTTTTCGTAAATGCAGCAATGCATATTGGGCTAGCAGCGCCTATGAACTCTACAGAGTATTTCTACAAAAATGCAGATGCTGATGAAATGCTGTTCGTACACAAAGGAAGTGGTGTATTGCACACTATGTTCGGATCATTAAATTTTCAATATGGTGATTATATAGTAATTCCTCGTGGTACAGTATATCGAATACATCTCAACGGTACAGACAACAAACTATTATTTATAGAATCATTTGATCCAATTTTCACTCCTAGACGATATAGGAACGATTTCGGGCAATTACTAGAGCATTCACCTTTTTGCGAACGTGATATAAAAAGACCTAGTAACCTGCAGACAATAGATGAAAAAGGAGACTTTGATATCTATATCAAAAAGAAAGGAATGATGTTCCCATATACCTATATGAATCATCCTTTTGATGTGGCTGGATGGGATGGATATCATTATCCATATACATTTTCCATTTTCAACTTCGAGCCATTAACGGGTCGCATACATATGCCACCTCCAATACATCAAACATTTGAAAGTAAGAATTTTGTAGTGTGTTCGTTCGTACCTCGCTTATACGATTATCATCCACTTGCCATACCTGCTCCTTATCATCACAGCAATATTGATAGTGACGAAATACTATATTATGTAGATGGTGATTTCATGAGTAGAAATAATATAAAGGCCGGACAATTCACTTTGCACCCAGGAGGTATACCGCACGGACCACACCCCGGAGCAATAGAACGCAGCATAGGGCAAAAGGAAACAAAAGAACTGGCCGTAATGATAGACCCTTTCAACCCGGTAATGATAACAGAAGATGCTATGAAAATAGAAGTTGAAGGATATTACAAATCTTGGTTAACAGAATAAAAATACACCTCATGGAAAATCGTGATTTAAAAAATGTAACTAATTACAACTATGGGATAGAAAAAATCTTTCAAGATGCAAAAGATTTCTTACCCATTAATGGTACAGACTATGTAGAACTGTATGTTGGTAATGCCAAACAGGCCGCGCACTATTACAAGACAGCATTTGGCTTTCAATCCTTGGCTTATGCGGGATTAGAAACCGGTGTTCGTGATCATGTTTCCTATGTACTGGCACAAGATAAAATAAGGTTAGTACTCACTACCCCACTCAAGTCTGATTCGCTTATAGCAGAACACATCAAAAAACATGGCGATGGCGTAAAGGTTATAGCATTATGGGTTGATGATGCACGCAAGGCATTTATTGAAACAACCTCTCGCGGTGCAGAAGTATTCTTTCAACCGGTGGAAGAAAAAGACGAAAAAGGAGAAGTGGTAAGAGCGGGTATACGTACCTATGGAGACACCGTACACATATTTGTAGAGCGCAAAAATTATCATGGAGTATTCTTACCAGGATTTGAGCCATGGGTGTCAGAGTATAATCCTCCTGTTACAGGTCTTAAATATATAGACCATATGGTAGGTAATGTGGAACTGGGTAAAATGAACAAGTGGGCTGCTTATTATGCACACGTAATGGGATTTGCCAATTTGGTAACATTTGATGATAAGGATATCTCTACTCAGTATACAGCCCTCATGAGTAAAGTAATGACAAATGGTAACGGCCGTATCAAATTCCCAATTAATGAACCTGCCATTGGATTGAAAAAATCTCAAGTAGAAGAATATCTAGACTTTTATGAAGGTCCGGGATGTCAACATATTGCTGTAGCTACCGATGATATTGTATTTACAATATCAGAAATGCGCAAAAGAGGTGTTGAATTCTTATATGTACCTGGCAAGTATTATGATACTGTACAAGACAGAGTGGGCGAAATAGCAGAAGATATGGCAACTCTCAAAAGGCTGGGTATAATGGTAGACCGTGATGAAGAAGGGTATTTGTTACAAATATTTACCAAGCCTGTAGAAGATAGACCAACTCTCTTCTTTGAGATCATTCAACGTAAAGGTGCAAGATCCTTTGGTAAAGGTAATTTCCAAGCTTTATTTGAATCTATAGAAGCTGAACAAGCACGCAGAGGAACATTATAAAGAAAAAATCTATTACTCATGCAGGTGTTTCTGAAATAGAAACACCTGCATTTTATTTAGTATTCTTCAGAACAATATCACCTACCCCGTGCTTTATAGCCTTACAAAAAGCAAGGTATTCACCAAACTCAGCTGCAGAATATATACCTTTTTGCTGCATAAAAGAAACAGCTAATTTAAGTCCACCATTTTCTAAATACACTTTGCCGGTATAAGAGCCAAAAGCATATTTAATATTCACTTCTTTAGGGAGTTCATCTACAGAATAATTCTCTGGCATCTGTATGGATATCGTATCAATTATATTTAGCGTATATCTTATTTCAAATGGCTCGATACGTATTTCATGATTTGATGGGAATGTAACATTGTGTTTAAAGAAATTAGTGGAAAGGAAAACTCTCTGAGAAGTATGACGAATAGTGCCATTACCTTTTAATGAAAAAACAATATCCATATTAGGACTTCGTTCCTCCTTATTATTGATCTTTGTATCGCTAATTGTAAAAGTGGGAATTGAAACAAATTCATTTACGAATTTTTCTTGTTCTGATGTAGACTTCTCTGATAAATAACTGCTGGCTATATCCCAATATTCCCCACTTAAGTGTAAATTAATATTAGCAAGAATATCATCTTGCTTGTCAAAACGAACAACAGCATTTCTTCTTAATACATTATCCGCGTCGTTACTCTCATTTGTTGTTGCAACTTTACCTCCATCTTCAGTCATTAGTAGAACATTACGATGGTTTGTAAATGAAGATAAATGACCCGCCGGCAATGTTTTTGACGTACATTCCAACCATGTGGTGTCTTGTCCTTGTGGAACGCACAAAATAATGTGATTAAATGCATAATAAGGAAAATCTAATTGCATTGTTCGTCTTTCATCTTTCCCTCCATACACTAATGTGGCATAGCTTTTGATGCCTACTTCTTTTAACATTGCCATCATATAATTACTCAATGCCTTACAATCACCGTAGCCTTTCTCTGCAACGTATTTTGCATCATATGTCTGAAACCCACCGATCCCAAGTACTATACATACATACCTTGTATTATGTTTTAGATATTCGTACAATACTTTAATCTTTGAATAATCAGACTTACATGTATCAGTCAAATGATGTACAATAACTTTCTTATCCATAGGTAGTTCATCTCTATTTGCATTTAGCTGATAAAAAAACTTACCGAATTCAGCCCAATTAGACATCCTTCCATTATATCCATCTATTGAAAAAGAATCAGAAGCTAGTATAAGTGTAGGTAAAAAGAATGTTTCTGTTGGAAGTAACTCTGTATTGCCTTTTGCTGGTATATCTGCCAATGTCAGCGATAGCCTCTGCTTTCCACCATTCTCTATAGATTGCAAAGAATCATTTATATGAAATGTACGATACCGTAATGGGATGTTATGAGTATATGTTATATCGGCATTGGCAGATACAATGGCACAGTCTCTACCAGGAGATGGTTCCCATTCAGGAATCCAATATGAATAATGGTTGGTATACTCAATAGTATAAACAACAGTATAAGGATAAGATGAATAATTAAAATCGATGGATTTGCAGCGATAATCATCAAAGAAAATAAAACTGGACATACTATAATCTAGTATGTCTTTCTTTTTAGCATATTTAACCAATTTACCGTCTTTATCATATAAAAATCCACTAATAGATTTGATCTTACGCATTTTATCATAAGTCGAATAAAGTGTAGCATACTTTTTCCCTTGTTCATTAAAAATAGTGATTGCATATTCATCAGACACAGTAATATTGTCCACTTTGGCTATATCCATTACTCTATGGTAGCTACGCACTACAGCGTTAGCATTGATTAATAATCCCTTAGGAATCTTATCTACTGCCAGTTCTTCTCTCGATTTACCCGCAACACTATTTTGTAATAGGATTGTGAAACATACGAAAAACAATAGGACCTTTTTGGCAATCATCAAATCATTTTTTTCTAAATGAAATAATCTCATCACTCTCATTTATCATTTGTTGATAGAAAGCTCTTACCTCGCTATAATTTTCAACAGGATAGGTAGTAACATTATTAGAAAATATACTATGCACCATTAAGGTATGCATATTAGGATCATGATCTATAGTTTTTTTAAATACCATACTACTATTAAAATAATTCAAAAAAAACGGTTTCGGTATTGCATCAGGAATTATATTATCTGGCAATTTCACAGTCATGTAATATTCCAACTCACTTAAATAAGAAAATTCAATGGGTAATTTTCTTTTGACAGACTTGAAAGGATTCTCACTAAAAAATTTCAGAACAAAGAAGTTGATAAACTTATTTTAATCATTATGATTTAATGTCATTTTTCATTCAATCTTTATAATAAGATTTGTATCCGGATTATTTTCATTTAACACCTCACTATTTAGCAAAGTAATATTCGATGAAAAAGAATGTTCTATATCATCGATGTATTTTTCTTTACTTTTATCATTACTTGCCCATGTCCTTCTGTACCCTGCGGATCTTATAGGACCAAACCTTTCAATGATCTCTATAGATGCAGAGGTATCATTCATATCATACACTCTAGCAGCAATTTTCGTTTTTTCCCTTATTGCTTCAGGTATCAATAATATACCTTGACCTTTTTCGCCCAATATCCACGAAAATCCATTGTAACAATGTGTAGATAAAACTCCAAAGGGATTATTTTTATTTGTTGCATCTAAATATACATTTGCTGTATCTATCATTACAGCTGCCACCAAATAATCTATCCTATCCATTACAGGAAAGATCTCATTTTGAGGTATCTCTGCAGTTGTACTAATCAACATAGGTGAGGCATCTACACCTGCATGTACCAACATAGCTGTTAGGAGCAGATTGATATCATATATCTTTCCTTCTTTTTTCTCAAAAACTGACTTAAGTGCAAATTCAGAAGGGAATCTTTTATCATTACTCTTAATACACTTAATATTACTACGTACATAGTTATAGATGGCTTTTGTTTTACCTAAAATTGATGGCTCTAATTGAGAAATTGAATCTACAATTTCATGCAAGAATTTATTGGAACCGTTTATAGCCTTATCAAGCTTTTGTTTGTTCCATATTTCATCATTCTGCTTACTCCATGAATTTGCAAATCGTTCATGTTTATCATCTATAAAATAGCCTGTCATTTGTAATTCTACTTTCTCTTTATAGATATTAATATTTCGCATAAATGGTTCCATCCGTAAAGCAGGTACATTACGCCTTAACCAGAAAGCTGTATTATGATTACCTGTAGAATAAGTCACGTCCTTACCGTGGCAATAATCTTCAGTACCTAATTCAGCATCAAGCGTGGTTGGGTATTTTTTTTCGGATTCGGCAATATTAGAGATGGCAGTAAACTCGAATCTATCAGAATAAGAAGTTTCAAATTCAGTCAAAAGTTTAGGATACTCACTTTGTATGTACCATGAGTATGCTCTATATATATGATTTGTAACGATCTCATAGGTATACTCAATAATGCTTCCGGGCTTAACAGAGGGTAATGAAAAATGAACTCCATAAACATCCTTGATAATATTCTTATTATATACATCCTTCTTATCCAAAGAACTCTCTACAACTGTGCCATTTTCTAAAGTATAAGTAACAGCCTTTAATATCGAAACATAATTATAGATATCATCATAATAAAACTGGATATGAACATTGGCTAGACTTAGTGCATCATTCTTCAATACTCTTATGACCTTGTGAATAGTTTCCTTCTGTGTAAAGCCGTAATGTTGGTGCCCATGTTCCTCCAAACCTCTCATAGTTCTGTTCTCATACAATACTACCGCACTTGCTTCAGAATCAATAGAATAATTTGATTTTTCTAAATTATCACGAATGAATTTCTTATCTATTTCTAATGCATTTGCAGAATTGCATATAAATAAGAATAAGAGAGTAAATAAGAGTTGTGTAAGTAGTTTTTTCAAGAGGGTTTATTTTAAATTCTAGGAAACGAATAAAATAAAAATAGCAACAAACTCTTATTACTACAAATTAACCAATTCTGGTAAAACAGTTACCAATCAATTACAAAATAATCCGAAAAACAAAAAGCCTGCACTATGATATAGTGCAGGCTTTAATATATCATTGTATTATTACTACTTAGTTTGTGGCTTGACATGTGGATTAGCTTTTGTCTTTTTCACCTCATCAGTTCCTCTTATTGCTGCACCATTCAATTTAGTAGCATTAGAAGACATCTTAATACCTTTAGTTGTATTGGCAGAAGTCTTTACTACTTTATCAGTTGGTGGTTTTGTTATTCCTCCTGTTTTAGCAGTAGCAGGTTTTGGATTTGGAGCAACCGGGTCTGTAGGATGTTTAACATTCTGCGCAATTGCTGCCAAGTTCATTACTAAAAATGTAGATACGATAAATGTGAGTTTTTTCATTTTTGTGAGTTTTACCAAAGATAAAAAAATATAAGAATTGACTATGCGAATGTTTTTATAAAATAATATGAAACACAATCAAAGCATGAAATACAAATATATGTATTATTTATAATATATACAATCGTAAAAATTGCATTATATTTATATATAGTAATATTCCATTGACTTGCCTCCATCGATTAATTCTACTCTTATGTCCTCTGTTTTTAGAATTTTCCTACTAATACTATCGATATTTCCAAACCTAGCTATTGCTCAAGGTGAACGTGGCTTAAATACTTCAAATGCCTCAGTAAACGAAGAGGCTACAGGCACTACCTATGCTATGATAGTAGGAATATCTGATTATCCCAATATTACCCCTCTAAAATATGCTGATAAAGATGCGCAACTATTCAGAGAATATCTTTTATCTAAAGCGGGGGGTGCTGTAAAGTCTGAAAATATTCAAACCTTATTAAATAATAACGCCAAAGGAGGGGATCTTATTAGATCGCTATTATCATTAGAACAGTTGCCATATAAAAAAGGAGATAAACTATATATATACATGGCTGGTCATGGCGATGCTATCAATGAGTCTGCATATTATTTCTTAGGACATGACATATCTATTGGTAGTGGCGCAGGAGATAAGAATAATTACAGGATGGGCTTTGCTTTAAGCATGTATGATGTTAAGATCACAATGAGTAATATAGTCAAGAAAGGAGTTACGGTAATATTAGTAATGGATGCCTGCCGATCAAGTGAAAACCCCAATGAGACTGCAGGTCAAAAACTATTTTCAAATGGTATCATAGAAAGTCAGGTAGGAGAGATATTACTATTATCAGCTAGCCCGGGAGAATCTGCAATAGAAAGCCCGGAAATAGGAAGTGGACATGGGTTATTTACTTGGTATCTGATAGATGGCTTATCTGGCGAGGCAGATATGGATCATGATAATAATATCTCAATGATCGAATTAAACAGCTACGTGTCTATGAAAGTAAGTATGGCAGCTAAAAAAATCAACAACCATCAACAAACACCTGTTTTTAGCCCCTCTAAATTCTATTCCACCACTATCAGTCATGTTGATAGTGCTTTTCATACACTTTGGGCAACTAACGCTAAAAATGGAGATATTTTCAAGAATATGCAGGGAACATATGCCTATAACGATAGCAGAGGCGTAGATACAGTTCACAACGATAGTACCTCTATTCGTTTCTATAATTGTTTCGTAGCTGAGCTAAAAAAAAACAAACTAACTGGTCCCTATTCAGCAAAATGGTACTATGATGAATTAAAAAAGCATGCTCCTCTGTCAGGACTTACAAAAGATGCTAAGTTTACACTGATAGGAGAATTTATCAATTACGCAACAGGCAAGATCAATATCTATTTAGCGGGAAAAGATCAAACCTCTGAAAGTAAATATGAAAGCAGTATCAATGCTGATCTAGATAACAAAACTTTAAATACTGTTGATAAATATAAAATTGTTGCATTAATACCGTATAAAATAACTGCTGATTATTTGGCTGAGGCAAAAGAGCTACTAAAGAATGATACTGCCTTTGCAAATAAGTTGGAACCGCAGTACTTATTTTTTCAAGCCAAGTCCTTTTTCGAGGCAAATCATACTATTACACTTGATGAAGCAATTAAAAAACTAAAAGAAGCAATCAAATTACAGCCATCTGCAGCCTATTTGCACCAATATTTATGCTATTTATACATAGAACGTAAAGATTATAAAAATGCAGAAAAGGAAATTAATTTATCGTTAACCCTTGCTCCAACTTGGAGTTATAATTATTGTTTTAAAGGCAACTTACACTTCTATAAACATGAATTTACTGAAGCGGAAAAAGCATATCAAAGAGCCATTGAATTGGATTCTACATATAGCGAAAGCTATAGCAATCTAGGAAATTTATATCTGGAAATGAACAATTATGAAAAAGCCGAGTATAACTATAAAAAAGCAATACAATTTGATACATCATCAAATAATAGTAATGGAAATAGTAAACGATTATATAATCTAGCTGTCTTTTACGAAAAACAAAACAAAATAAACATGGCCGAAACATACTATAGAAAGGCCATTTTTTCGGATTCAACATATTCTAAAGCTGCTAACAACTTGGCTGTCATACTATATAATAGTAATAAGGCTAAAGAAGCTCAAATATTTTTAACTTCTGCTTTGCGGAAGGACAGTATGTTCCATTGTGCTTATAATAATTTAGGATTAGTTTACGATACACTACAAAATTTCAAAGCATCGGAAGAGTGTTTTATAAAAGCCATCAAGATCGCACCAACAGATGGAGCTGCTTATATTAACTTATCAGATATATACTATCGTAACGATAATAAAGGAAAATCTATTGAATATTTGGAATTAGCCATAAAGAAAAATGCCACACACTCAGAATCTTGCATGTATAACCTTGCATGTACTTATGCTGAGCAAAAAGACCTAAAAAAGAGCTTGTACTATTTTGAATCTGCTTTGAAAAAAGGTTTCTCGAAAAAGGACCTGATCCTAGAAGATACAAAGACAGGTGAGTTAGCTGAACTTACTCAGCTACCCGAATTTGATGCTCTTATGAAAAAGTACTTTCCAGATGAAAAGAAATAGGATTTTAACAAATACTATAATTAATACGTAAGCAATATCCTGTAATTTTAATTGTAATGATATCTATTCATTATACCAGTTGCATATGAATAAACATATTTTATTTGCCTTTCTTCTCCTGTTTATATATTATCCCATTTATGCAACCAACAAGCATGCATTGATCATCGCTATTAGTAAATATCCTGTACAAAATGGCTGGGCACAATTAGCCAGCAATAATGATGCCCAGTATATAAGAACTACATTACTCAAGCATGATTTTAAAAATGAGGAAATTAAACTCGTAGCTGATAGCGAAGCTACAGTAGATGGAATTATAACTGCTTTCAAACAACTGGAACTCGAAACAAATGCAGGAGATGTTGTAGTCATTCATTTTTCATGCCATGGCCAACAGGTAGAATCTCTGGATCCGAACAAACTAGGGGGATTAGATCAGTGTGTTGTATCTTATAATGCACTGAAGCCTCGATTATCTAAAGATTTCAAAAAAGATCAGGCTGCTTATTTAAGAGGACAAACTATAGGTTTGCATCTGCAAGCAATAAGAAGGAAAGCCGGCAAAGACGGTGATGTAGTTGTGTTTATGGATTATTGCCATTCCGGTGCAGGTACCAGAGGTGTTGGCAAAAAACGTGGAGGAGAACCACCTTTTATGAATAGCAACAATGTTGTTAAAAAAACTTCTACCCCCTTACCATCCGATATTTGTATAAACACTACTAAGCCTCAAAAAAGCGATGCTGAATTATCTCCATTCATAGTTATCTCAGCTACTCGCCCCGAAGAGTCCGATCTGGAAACAGATGATAATGGAATAGAGCTTGGCTCATTGACTTATGCTATAAGTAAATCCTTTGACCATCTAGATGCTAACATTACATACCGCTCTCTTTTCACTAAGATACAATCTGTAATGAATGAAATAGTGCCTGAACAACATCCTTTGATAGAAGGTAGCGGTCTGGACAAGGTACTATTTGGTGGCAAATTCGTTCCTCAAAAACCATATGTTGAGATAGAAAGATTCAATAACGATACAGAGCTCGTTGCAAGAATGGGTTTATTTGGAGGATTGGATAAAGATGCGAAAGTAATGCTATACCCTGCCGGCACCAATGACCCAGCTAAAGCTACCGCTCTCGCTTCGGGCAAGGTTATCAGTGCAGACAATTTCACATCTACCATTGCATTAGATAAATCTTTGCCAATTAGCAAAGCTGCTGATGGTTGGATATTCATAACAGAACCTTCCTACCATCTAAAACCATTACACATATCAATAGCAAACAATAAGGCTGACAACAACAAAAGTGTTACATCTGTATTTACAGATGCAGACATTGCTATTATTAAGAGCAATATGGTAGATATGCCCATGATTAGTTTTGAGGGGAACCCAGACCTGATGATTGTAAAAGGTAAACAACAAGATTCCATCATTGCTGCAATTGATGGCTCCTTGGTTACTACCATACCTGACATCCCTAAGAATTTACCTTTGCTTAAGGACAGGATGAAAGAATATCGTAAATATAAATTTCTGAAAGAATTGGACCTGAAAAGTAATGACGCTAATGTAGAGGTAATAATATTACCAATAAAGAATGGTAAGGTGGATAGTTTAAAATTTAAGAGTTCAATTTCAGGCTATGATTTCCATAACAATGACAGTATATGGATAGCTGCAAAAAATAATGGTAAAAAAGATGCCTATATCAACATCTTAGATATGCAGCCGGATGGAGCTATCAATGCACTCTTTCCTAAGAAAAAGGATAATATACTAGCCAATGAGCTGAAAATAAGACCGGGAGAATATCATGTCTTTTCTGATCATGGTATTGCCGTAAGCCCTCCATATGGTGTAGAGGTATTGAAGGTATTTGTGTCTACAGAGGAAATAGATATGGAAAGTCTGGCTACCATGGTGCAAACTGGCACCCGTGGTATAACATCAAGAGGCAACCTTTCTGCAATGGAAAAACTAGTCAAAGAATCCAATGGCATTGCCACTCGTGGATTATCCACTATCAATTCAGAAACATCAGAAGGTAGTGCCTACAACCTGATCTTTAATATAGTAAAATAAAGTACTTAGCTTTTATTACTGTATTGTCTGCATAATCTTGGTCATGTTCAAACTACTCTTAGTGGCATCTATCAGTTCCACAGACCCTGTGTTAGCCAATCTGTTAATGTATCTCTGTTTAGATATTTCACTCACTTTAACTACCACAGTAAAAGCTCCCTGATTCCATGAATCTCCTTTTACACTTTTATAGTAAGACCTAGGGACAACAAATGAATAACCATCCATAGGTGTATCATTGTATTCATTAGCAGAAGCTGTATCATTCAGTGTTATATCATTAATACTTGTAGAAAACGAACCTAAGGAAACGTTGTTCTGCATTTGACCTTCTTTTGTGATATAAGAAGTAAAGAACTCCACATTAATATTCAAATTCAATTTCCTTTTACCTGCCGGTATTTTTGCCTTAGCAAAGTCTACTACTACCTTTTTCATTTTTAGTCTGAAAATACCATCATGTGCCAACTCTATGAGATTAGTAGTATCAATTTCAAAAGTAGCGGCAAAAGCTAATTTCTTCTCGCCATTTGCTTCAAAAAAACGAGCAACGGTAAATCCAGAAAACTGCATGTCCCTTACATCAAATGGACCGGAATGGGAGTCTTTACTATAAAAATAAGTAGAATCGTTTTTGAGCTTATGCCCTCTGTCTGAACTCAAATCGAATTCATAATCAGCCTGATATTTGCCCTTTTCCTTTTCTATAAGTTTCTTAATACCTCAGAAACTATATAAATGAAATTGAATCTCAAGCGAGATTCAAAAATGAACTTACCTCTGAATTAATTGATTGGCTTGAATGGGCTAGAAAAAAAGCCGATTGGTATGACCCCTTTATTGAGCTGAAAGATGAATTATTAGATGAAATTGATAAAAATTCCCTTTCTCTCTAATTAATTGTCCTACATACTATTTTTTACTGCCTAATATAAGCTCCAATCTTTCCAATCACTTGAAATTTGATTTGAAATCAAAAGATTGGGAGTTTGCTCCTTACTATTTACAATTACAGAATTTAATTTTATATCACGCTTTAAATTGTTAAACAATTCTTGATAAGATATATTGCCATTACTATTTTGTATGTTTTTAAGTAGATAATACGTAAATAAACCATGTTGTTTTTCTTTCCAAGGCAATGATGATTCAGATCCACTTGAAGCAGTAAAAACTATTAAATTCCCATTTAATACCTCAGATACTGGCTTAGTCTTGATCATTCTTGCTGCAAGCAGCCCTTGATTTCTACCTCCTCCAGAAAAACATGCATCAAGAAATACAGTAACTCTTTTGGAGGGAAATTCGGAAAGCTTTGTATAAATGTCTTGTAATTTAATAGCACTTTGAATATCGACACCAGCAACATCTACAGGAAATACGTAAGCTTCTTTAGATTGTTCATCTGGCAATCCATGACCTGCATAATAAAAAATAATTTCAGCTTGTCCCTCAGAATTTTTAATTATTTTATTTAGCTTATTTACTTCTTGATTCATCGTTCCTGAAGTTGCATTAATGAAATAAAATATATTTGATTCAGGTACTCCCAAGGTCTTGCTGCAATAAAGTTTAAATGATTGTGCATCATTAATTGCAAACTCAACGTTAGATTCACTATTTAAACCAGATTGAAATTTTGAATATTCCTCGTTACCAATAATTAAAGCATACCTATTAGAATTGAGCTTTTTATTAGTTGGGATATCTCTATCAACATCTGAATTTAAGGATGCTTTATTTATAGTTACTTCTCCTTGGCGTTGGGCATCAATATCAACTCGAAGAGTTTTCAATAAATTATCTTCAAGCGAAACTGAAAGAGATTTTTTAAATCCATACTTTCCAAAGCTTTCATTTACTTCAACCTCAATAGGAATTTCATTCCCAACATATCTCTTATTTGGCAAAAACTCATAATCTATCGTCCGACTCTCATTTGGCCTTAATTGTTCAATTCTGAAATGAGTTTCATCCACTTGGAAAACATTTGGTGGATTACTAAATAAAATAGAAATGTCCTTTGCAACACCTTGTCCTTGATTTTGGATAATCATTTTAAGGTTAACACTATGTCCTAATGTGATTTTCCCTTGAGCTTCAACATTATTGAAAGCATAATCTGAAATTTTCAAATCAGGATTCTTAAATGACTGCGTAAAGAATGAAACTTCTACAGGATCTGAGTCAAATCCATTTGCTTCAATTACTTTAATACTAAATTTCGCCTTTCCTGTTTGAACGTCAGAAGTAGCAAATATTGGCAGCTTTATTTCTTTTGATTTTTTACTATTTAGATTTCCTTCATAAAGTTTTCTAGAAAAATTCAAACCCTCAATACCATTACTTTCCTGCAATTCTATACTTAAATTATAAGCGTCTCCCTTCCCCCTATTTACTAAATCAAAGGAAATCTCACCATTTTCATTAGCATCTAAAATTTTATCATTGTTACCATCTTTGTCTATGAAAATCAAATTTGATATTTCAAGGATTGCTGGAGCGACAGGCTTAGGGATCTTGGAAATATAAACGTCTTTGTAATCGCTTTGTGCGTTTTGAGCAGAAATAAAATTAATTGGAAATACAATTAAACAGAATGCAAGCAAACAATACTTCATAGAATATTTTTTATTGAACCAAAACATTAAAATTATCTGTCCAAATATTATTCGACTCATCAACAATTGAAATAGTAAAAGGAATTGAAGTTCCAATTGGAGTGGAACTAGCCACCTTAAACGATATTGTATTGCTATTAGGATATCCACCATATTCGCTTACATACCCTGCCGAAATATAATCATAAAAGCCATCCTGTTTGTAGGATTGTGTAGTTGTGGGAGTCAATAATGAAACATAACTACTTGTGCAGCTTATAACGCCTTTCACTTTATTAGCCTTTCCTGTACCATTATTCTTCAATGAAACTTGTAATCCTATACTCTCACCAGAATTAACGACTCCGTCACTATTGCCATCAGAAGAAACAACAAATGAATTAAATATGATATTTGCGTCAGTTGGTTGTACAGCTACAGAAAATGAATCAATCCAAGTGTTATTAGATTCATCCGTTATTGTCATTTTGAATTTTAGTATCGTACCAGAAGGAGTATTATCAGCAACGAAAAATGAAATTGTATTTGAATTGGGGTAACCACCATAATCACTTACATATCCTGCTGAAATATAATCATAATAGCCATCCTGCTTATATGACTGTGAACTTGATGGAGTAAGACTAGAAACGTAGCTATTTTGGCATGAGATAGTAGATATAACTTTATTAGCCTTACTTAATCCACTATTTTTTAAAAAAACTTGCAAACCAATTGTTTCTCCTTTATTAACTATACCATTATTGTTATTATCAGATGAAACGGCATAATTATTAAAATGAATATCAGCTGATGTTTTTTGAATAACGACATTAAATGTATCATTCCACGTATTATTTAATTGGTCAGTTATAACAAGATTAAAAGTGATGTTTGTACCTACTGGTGTTGAATTGGACACCATGAAAGTAATAGTATTACTATTTGGATATCCTCCATATTCACTTACGTACCCTGCAGATATATAATCATAATAGCCATCCTGTTTATAAGATTGATTTGAGCTAGGAGAAACACTTGATATATACTGGCTTGTACATGTAATCTTAGCCATTACTTTATTGACCTTAGTAGAACTATTATTCTTTAAAAAAACTTGAAGTCCAATTGTTTCACCGGGATTTACTACTTGATCATTATTATTATCAGAGCTTACAATATATTTACTAAATCCAATTGACGTTTTGTGTAGATTATTGTTCCCATTTGTAGACGAATCCCTGTGTATATCATAAGGATTATCTCGCTTTAATGTGCAAGATGATAATGTAGCATATTGTATAGCTAACAAAATAAAAAACATTAAAAATGAGAGTACTGTTTTCATATTAGAGTTTATAAATTAAGCCTAATTGAAAATTCTTATTACCAGTAACAAAGTACATAGAAGCCTTAGGTTGAACGTATGAATAACCACGGCTACGATTCAAATTTTTGTAACCCTTAACAGCTACATAAATAACATCAGCAACCCAAATTGAGGCTGCAACTCCAAGATATATTTGAGTGTTTTTGAAATTAGTGTTTGCAGCGTCGTAATAATGATCAATCATATTTTGATATACAGAACTATGGTAATCCGAATAATTCTTCTGATAATCCTCATATTCTGTATAAGCTCTGATACTACAAGCGATATATGCCAATGGGAGAAGATATATATACTTTCGGTTATTAGGACTATTTACAAAGTAATCCCCTAAACCTGGCATTAGCATTGACAAGAACGCATTTGAAGGACCACCCTTAACTCTATCCTTCGATGGTTTGGTAAAATAATGTGTCTTTACTATTTCTAACACAACACTAAATGTTCCCTTAATCTCCTGATTGTCTCCTAATACATCCCATACAATTGTCTTATTATTACCATAATTAACCCTTATCAAATCACCAGACGGATTTTTAGGTACAATTTCATTCCCGGTTTCATCTTTAAACCTAATACCTATATCAAATAAATAATCACTCTTATCGTAGTTATATTTACTTCCACTATTAACCAAATTATAAGTAACAATTATTTTACTACCGTTAATTTTAAAGTCTACATTTTCTATGTTTTGTGAATATGAAATTGCAGCGACAAACATAAAAAATGAAAAAAAGATAAGTTTTTTCATGTGAATTATTTTATAACATCGAAAGGAATATTTGCTATTTGCACTTTCTTATTGTGAACTCTATAATCCTGTAACCAATTTCTAAATTGAAATTCTGGCAAACCCTTCTGTAATGAATATCCTTCCTTTATTGAAATGGCATCCAAAAATTTTCTTGATGTAACACTTTCATCTTCTAATACTGGCTTATCTAATGGTTCAGTCGAAAATAATATTAAGAGTTGAAATTTTTCATTTGTACTATTATTTGAAACAGAAGCAATAAATTGATCAATTGCGTTTTTGTCATTAAAATAATCTAGATTCCTACAAAAGAAAATGTAATCCTTATCGGCTTGAATTTTTACATTCTTTTTACTAACTGTTGACCTCCTGTATGGCAATAATAAAAAAGCATATTGATTAGACAAATCCATTAAATAAATAGACAAATAACCATCTTCGGGAGATTTGAAATATGTAAATAAATCTTGCCCATCATTTAGTCTATTTGTTTTGCATTTAACATCTGGACAACTTGTAATACTAGCCTCAAATGAAATTGTAGGCATGGTAATTTCCCTTACCCAACCTTTTACTTTTATTTTCACCCAGATTTCATTTCCTTCTAACTTTCTTTCAATTTCAGGGTCAATTATGTCTTCTACCCATTCCCCTTTAACATAGGAATTTGAGATAAAATTGAAAGTTGAATTTGTTTTCACAACTTCATTTTCTTGAACATTCCTTATGTAAGTAGAATTATCTTGAACAATAATCCTTCCAAAAGTATTTTCAATTGCTTGTACCTGCGCAATCTGAATCCCCTTTTTTACAGTTTCATCCCAAGTAGAATTATTTTCTACTTTAAGTAATGATTCTCCATTGGCTTTAATTCTATTTTGAGAGAACGCAGTATGATTAATTACTGTAAATCCAGCCCAAAACATAAATGCTTTGAGATACCACATAAATAAGTCTATTTAGTATCGGCAGAATTAACAATTTCTCCAGTCTTATATGCGTCACTATTTAGGAATTTATCGAATTTTTGCCTTTGATCAGTAGCTGTTGCTTGTAGTTCTGTTTTCATCTGTTCAATAATATCCTTGAGTACCATTGAATAGTTATATGCTAATAAAACCTGCACCTCTGTATTATTACCCACTGATCTATATACTTTAAAGAGTGGCAATACCCTTCCCAATTTTTTAGAAACAGTATTAGTTGAGGTTTCTATAGTTTTAGTTATAGAAGCAGCATCTTTTTTATCTATTTGATTATTTGCTACATCAGAAGTAATAACATCCTTCATATGTGTTTCAATCAATCCGACCAATCTATTTTTTGCAAGTTCAACTGCTTGCATTTCTGCTGCACTCTGTGTTTGAGCAACCGATGACCCATTTGCAGTTATCCATTTTGGAAAACCTTCCTCAGTTACTTCATTTTGTTTTGAAAATGAATTTTCAAGTTGATTTTTTAAAGGCATATTACCCGGC